>NZ_JBXEJE010000001.1:429378-462540 GCF_056820935.1 Streptomyces sp. Q2
GGGGCCGCCCCGGGACTTAGGTTCCGGGGCGGCCCCTCTTTCGGCTGTCAGGACAGCTGGCCGTCGTAGTCCGGCAGCTTGTACGTCTTCTCGGCGTGCCCGCCCGACAGGTCGGTGGCGCTGTTGCCGATGTTCGCGATGATCGTGTAGCCCTTGGACTCGATGTCGACGCGCTGGGCGGTCTTGTAGGCGCCGACGTCCTTGAAGAGGTCGATGAAGCTGCGGACGTAGAGGCCGGAGACCTCGTAGCCGACGTGCTCCAGGTTGTAGTCGGTCACCGAGTAGATGATGCCGGGCCGGGCCGTCACGAAGAACAGGGCGACGCCGTGGTCCTGGGCGTACTCGGCGACGTCCAGGACCGGTTGGTTGGCCGGCGAGGGGTAGCTGAAGCCGAAGTCGGTCTCCAGCGTGGTGTTGTCGATGTCGAAGACGATCGCCTGCTTCTCGCCCGGCTTCGTGTTCGCTATGCGCTGCTTCAGGTAGGGCAGGGCCTGGCCCATCAGGGCCTGGCAGTCCCGCTGCCAGGTCGCGTAGTCGACGGCGGCGGCGGTGGCCGTGGCGGTCGTGGAGGTGCTGGTCGTCGTCGCGGCCTCGGCGGGGACGGCCAGTGCCACGAGGGCGGCGGCGGAGACGGCGGTGACGGCTGCGCGGCGAGCCCAGGGGCGTCGTCGTGTCATGTGGGGGGTTCCTCTCACGTCCGGACGTTCTGCAGTTGTCGGGTGCATGCTCGTGGGTGAGGGTGGCGCGAGGGGAACCGTAGGGTTACTCGACGGTAAGTAGCCAGAGACGTGCGTCACATGGGGCGGGAATTCAAAGATCGGGGTTCTCGGGCCCCGGTGACATGCCGCACAGGCGATTTGTCCGTTACTACGCGGAATAGTGGAAGTCGCGAGGACGCAAAAGAGACTTATTGCCCGGAATGCCTACCTGGATTTGCCGCCATAGGTGGATTCATGACTGATTTATTCCACATGGGTGATCTGTCAAGAAGTATGGAGTTTTAGGGCCGCGTACTACCTTTCGTCGTAGATCACCGTTTTGGGAGTCTGTGGGGCTCCGGGTTACCAAGGGATGGCCCACCCGGCAGGTGCCTGTCGCCGGGTGGTTTCCCTGTCCCCGTCCCCATGAGGTTTTCGATGTCCCAGCGTGTCTCGTCCCGTTCTTCCCGTACGTCCGTGCTCCGCACCCGTGCGGCCGTGCTGGCCACGGGCCTTGGCGTTTCGGTCGTACTGGGGGCCGGAGTCGCGGCCGCCGCCGACACCGGCGCGGCCACGGTCGCCGCCGCCCAGACCACCACCAAGTCCGTCGCCGCCGCGAAGGCCGCTTCCTGGGTCGACCCGGTGAAGAAGTACAAGCTGTCCGCGAGCTTCGCCCAGGCCGGCGGTATGTGGCAGTCCACCCACAGCGGGCAGGACTTCGCCGTGGCGACCGGCACCAAGGTCCTCGCCGCGCACGGCGGCACCGTCGTCAAGGCGGGTGGCAACGGCGCCGGCGACGGCCCCGCGTACGGCAACGCCGTCGTCATCAAGCACGGCAACGGGACGTACTCCCAGTACGCCCACCTCTCGCGCATCGACGTGCGGATAGGCCAGGTCGTCAAGACCGGTCAGCGCATCGCCCTGTCCGGCAGCACCGGCAACTCCAGCGGTCCGCACCTGCACTTCGAGATCCGTACGACCGCGAACTACGGGTCGGCCATCGACCCGGTCGCCTTCCTGCGCGCCAAGGGCGTGAAGGTCTGAGACGGTCCCGGACCGGCTCAGGACCTCGGTGAGGACCCGCCGGTGCCCTGATGGGCCTGGGTCACCAGGCCCGTCGCCACCTCCAGGACCGCCTTGCGTTTGGCCTCCGGGTCGCCTTCGAGGTCCTGGAGGACGAACATCCCGGCGTGCATCGTGAAGATGGCGCTGACGCAGCGGACCTGGTCGACCAGGTCCGCCGACGGGTCGATGAGGATGTCGCGCATGCCGAGCATGCGGGTCTTGAAGGTCTCGCCGATGCGCAGTTCGCGTACGGTCGCCTGGTTCTCCTGCATGAAGCGGAACAGGGGGGCGGCGCCGGCCAGGGCGTCGCTGTAGCGCCGTACGATCTCCTGCTTCGTCTCCAGGGTGTGCGGCTGGCCCTTTCCCCACTCGATGAGGTCCTCGATGGGCTTCGCCAGGTCCTCGAAGATGCTGACGAGGATCTCTTCCTTGGTCTTGAAGTGGTAGTAGAGCGCGGCCTTGGTGACGTCCAGCCGCTCGGCGATCTCGCGCAGCGAGGTCTTCTCGTAGCCCTGTTCGGCGAAGAGTTCGAGGGCGATGTCCTGGATGCGCTGGCGGGTGTCCCCGCGGCGCCGCTGCCTGGTGCCGTCCATGGTGCCGCCCATCGTCGCACTCCTCGCGCTTTCCCAAAAACTTACTTGACGCCCGGCTAGTTGCGGGTCTACTTTCCCGAGTGTAGTCAACTAGCCGGTCGGCAAGTAAGTAGCCGGCCGAGGCAGTACCCAGGGGAGTGGAAAGCGATGGCGGACGCGAAGACGGTCGAGACCGAGCCCGAGAAACAACCGAAGAGCGTGCGGGTCGTCCTGCTCGCGCTCATGATCACGATGATGCTCGCGATGCTCGACAACATGATCGTGGGCACCGCGATGCCGACGATCGTCGGCGAGCTCGGCGGACTCGAACACCTCTCGTGGGTCGTCACCGCGTACACGCTCGCGACCGCCGCCTCCACCCCCCTGTGGGGCAAGCTCGGCGACATGTACGGGCGCAAGGGCGTCTTCATGAGCTCGATCGTGCTCTTCCTCATCGGGTCCGCCCTCAGCGGCATGGCCCAGGACATGGGGCAGCTGATCGGCTTCCGCGCCGTGCAGGGTCTCGGCGCGGGCGGTCTGATGGTCGGCGTCATGGCGATCATCGGTGACCTGATTCCGCCGCGGGAGCGCGGCAAGTACCAGGGCATGATGGCCGGCGTCATGGCGCTCGCGATGATCGGTGGCCCGCTGGTCGGCGGCACCATCACGGACAACTGGGGCTGGCGCTGGTCCTTCTACATCAACCTGCCGCTCGGCGTGGTGGCGCTCGCCGCGATCAGCGTCGTCCTGCAACTGCCGAAGAAGCGGGCGCAGGCGCGGATCGACTACCTGGGCGCCGGGCTGCTGACCGTGGGCATCACCGCCATCGTGCTCGTCACCACCTGGGGCGGCTCGCAGTACGCGTGGACGTCCGCGCGGATCATGGAGCTCATCGGCATAGGCGTCGCCGCCCTCATCGGGTTCGTGTTCTGGCAGACCAAGGCCGCCGAGCCGGTCGTGCCGCTGCACATCTTCCGCAGCCTCAACTTCACCCTGATGTCGGTCATCGGCTTCGTCACCGGCTTCGTGATGTTCGGCGCGACCCTCTTCCTGCCGCTGTACCAGCAGTCGGTGCAGGGCGCCTCCGCCACCAACTCCGGGTTGCTGCTCCTGCCGATGCTCGGCGCGATGCTCGTCACCTCGATGGTGGCGGGACGGGTCACCACGAGCACCGGCAGGTACAAGGTCTTCCCGGTCGTCGGCAGCGTCCTGATGGTCGTCGGGCTGTACCTGCTCTCCCTGATGGACACGGACACCTCGCGGCTCACGTCCGGTGTGTACATGGCCGTCGTCGGTCTCGGCATGGGCTGCCTGATGCAGATCACCATGCTCGTCGCACAGAACAGCGTGGAGATGAAGGACATGGGCGTCGCGTCCTCGTCCACGACCCTCTTCCGTACGCTCGGCTCCTCGTTCGGCGTCGCGATCATGGGCGCGCTGTTCAACAACCGCGTCCAGGAGGTCATGTCCGAGCGGGCCGGTGCGCTGGGCTCCAAGGTGACCGAGCAGTCCGCGCAGCTGGACGCGGCGAGCCTGGCGAAGCTGCCGGAGGCGGCGCGCGAGGCGTACCAGCACGCGGTGTCGGCCGGCACGCACTCGGCGTTCCTGCTGGGGGCCGTGGTGGCGCTGGTCGCGATGGTGGCGTCGTGGTTCGTGAGGGAGGTTCCGCTGAAGGGCGCGGGGCCGCAGAAGGAGCAGAAGGGTCCGGCCGAGGACACCGCGGCGCAGCCGCCGGTCGTCGAGATCGTCTGACCCGGATCTGAGTCCCGGATCTGAGTCCCGGATCTGAGTCCCGGACCTGAGTCCCGGACCTGAGTCCCGGACCTGAAGCGAAGGCCTCCCGGCGGTGTCCGCCCCGGGGGGCCTTTCCTCGTGCGCGCGTGCCCCTCCCGTTGTCCGTGCCCCGTGCCACCATCGACCGTATGGACAAGACCCGGCAGGTGCGGCTGGCGAAGGACGCCATGGACCGCGACTGGGCCGACCCGGAGCTCGACCTGGACGCGGTGGCCGCCCACGCGGGGTACTCGCGGTACCACTTCCTGCGCGCCTTCAAGGAGCTGTACGGCGAGACACCCGGCCAGTATCTGACGCACCGCCGCATCGACCGCGCCGAGGACCTGCTGCGGACCGCCAACCTGACGGTGACGGAGGTCTGCCACCTCGTCGGCTTCAGCAGCGTCGGCACGTTCTCGGCCCGCTTCAAGGCCTGGACCGGGCTGACCCCCACCGAGTACCGCAGGAAACACGTGGGCCGCGGGGCGGCTCTCATACCGGGCTGCTACGCCATGCTCTGGGCCGGAGGCTTCCGATCGGCCCCCGGCAGGGCAGAGCGCAATTCTGGAGAAGCGCACTGAGAGCGCCGGTGCCTACGGTGACGGGGCAGGGCACCGCCACGGCCAGGAGGAGTACATCATGATCAAGGGGCTCGCCATCTCGACCGTCTGGGTCCTCGACCAGGAGCGGGCCAAGGAGTTCTACACGGAGAAGCTGGGCCTGGAGGTCCGTACGGACATGACGATGGGCGAGGGCGGCATGCGCTGGCTCACCGTCGGCTCCCCGAACCAGCCCGACGTCGAACTGACGCTGATGGTCCCGGGCGGGGGCGCGATGGACCCGGAGTCCGCCGAAATGATCAAGAAGCTGGTGGCCAAGGGGGCGCTCGGCGCGGGCGTGCTGACCACCGACGACATCCACGGCGACTACCGGAAGCTCAAGGACCGCGGCGTGGAGTTCCTGCAGGAGCCGCAGGAGCGCCCGTACGGCACGGAGGCACTCTTCCGGGACGACTCCGGCAACTGGTTCTCCTTCACCCAGCCCCGCGAAGGCGGCCTCGACACCGACAAGGACTGGTCGTGTTAGGGCTCTTTCCCGGTCGCTTCACCGGTCGCGAGCCCGATCACTTCCCCCGTCGCTTCACCGGTCGCGACCCCGATCACTTCCCCCGTCGCTTTACCGCTGCCTTCCCCGGCACCGGCATCATCGGATAACTCCCCGTGGCCGTCGGCGCGTGCTCCGGCAGCCACAACACCGCCACCGCCCCCTCCGCCGGTACCTCCTCCGGCGCGCCCGCCGGCCGCACGTTGCGGAAGGTCAGGCGGGCGCCGAGCACCCGTGCCTGCCCGGCCGCGATGGTCAGGCCCAGGCCGTGGCCGTGGCCGGCCCGGTCGGTGCTGCCGGTGCGGAAGCGGCTCGGGCCGTCGGCCAGGAGGTCCTCGGGGAAGCCGGGGCCGTGGTCGCGGACCCGGATGACCCGGCCCTCGACGGTGACCTCGATCGGCGGCTTGCCGTGCCGGGCCGCGTTGGCGAGCAGGTTGAACAGCACGCGCTCCAGGCGTCGCGGGTCGGTCGTGACCTCGGACTCGTGCACCACCCGGACCTCGATCGCGGGGTCCTTCGCCGCCACCCGACGGCTGACGAACTTGCCGAGCATGATGTCCTGCAGCTCGGCCCGCTCGGAGGCCCCGTCGAGGCGGGCCACCTCCAGCACGTCCTCGACGAGGGTGCGCATGGCCTTGGCCCGGTCGAGGACCAGTTCCGTGGGGCGGCCCGGCGGCAGCAGTTCGGCGGCCGTCAGCAGTCCGGTCACCGGCGTGCGCAGCTCGTGCGCGATGTCCGCGGTGACCCGGCGCTCCGCCTCCAGCCGCTGCTGCAACGCGTCCGCCATCGCGTCCACCGCGCTCGCCAGGTCGTCGGTCTCGTCCCGCACGACCCCGCCGATGGCGTCCCGCACCCGCACGTCCGACTCGCCGCCCGCGACCTGGTTCGCCGCGGCGGCCGCCTTGCGCAGCCGGCGTGACAACTGCCCGCCGATGAGCACGCCGAGCGCGCTGCCGCCGAGGACGACCGCGATGGAGCCGATCACCAGGGCCTGGTCGAGGTCGTTGAGGATGTCAGTGCTGCGGTCGGTGAACCCGGTGTGCAGGGACAGCACGTGGCCGCCCTTGACCGGCACGGCGGCCCAGATGTCCGGCACGCCGTCCGGCCGGTCGGAGACGTAGGTGGCCCGGCGTCCCTGCTCGACCTTCTGCCGCAGTGCCGTCGGCAGCTCCGGGTCGTCGATCTTGATGTTGGGGAAGTTCGGCCGCTGGGCCACCTCGTAGTTGCGCTGGGCGATCTGGACGCGCTCGTCGGCGAGGTCACGCGCGTTGTCCAGCATCGAGACCCGGGCCGCGTTGTGCACGACGAGGCTGAGCGTGATCGCCACCAGCGCGCCGACCAGCGCGATGGCCGCGCTCAGCTTCCATCTGAGTCCCGTACGCATACCCGGAAAGCTCGTAGGCCGGCCCGGAAGCCCGGCACGAGCGCCCGCCCCGGTGCGTACGCCCGCGCGCTCCGGGGCCGGGCGCCGAAGGTTCCCCCGCATAACCCGATACCCCTGCCCCTGCTCAGGCCTTCAACTTGTAGCCGAAGCCGCGGACCGTCTCGATCCGGTCCTGGCCGATCTTCGTGCGCAGTCGCTGCACATGGACGTCGACGACGCGCGTGTCACCGCCCCAGCCGTAGTCCCACACGCGCTCCAGGAGCTTGTCGCGCGAGAGCACCGTGCCCGGCGCGGAGGAGAACTCCAGGAGCAGCCGCATCTCGGTGGGGGTGAGCGCCACCGGCTCCCCGGCCCGGCGCACCTCCATGCCCTCGGTGTCGATCTCCAGTTCGCCGAAGGTCAGCAGGCCGCCGCCGGCCGCCGGAGCCGCGGAGTCGTCCATGCGGTCGCCGCCGCCGGCGTGCCCGAAGCGGCGCAGCACCGCGCGGATCCGGGCGACCAGGACGGCGCCGTCGAAGGGCTTGGTGACGTAGTCGTCGGCGCCCGCCTCCAGGCCCAGCACGACGTCGATCGAGTCGGCTCGCGCGGACAGCATGATCACCGGGACGGTCGACTCGTCACGGATGCGCCGGCACAGGCTGACCCCGTCGAGCCCCGGGACCATGACGTCCAGCAGGGCGATGTCGGGTCGGTCCGCGCGGAACGCCTCCAGGCCCGACAGTCCGTCGGGCATGGCCGTGACCGCGAAGCCGTCCCGCTCCAGGGCGAGCTGGGTGGCCTCGCGGATGACGTCGTCGTCCTCGACGAACAGAACGTGGGTCTGGTCTGCCATCCCGTTGATCTCTGCTCTCAGTCCGTGTGTCGTGCCGTCACCAGGTGATCGGTTCAGGGGCCCCGATCGGTTCACGGCGCGGGTCAGTTGTCCGGAACCGGGGTGGGTTCGCCGTCCACCGCCTTGCTGTAGTCCGTGCGCGTGCTGTACTTCCGCACGAAGTGGTCCGCGGTCCACAGGTACGTGGTGACCTCCTCGCCGGAGGGGCTCGACAGCGGGTCGCCTCTCTCGTACACCTGCCTGGTCACCACCAGGGCGCCGCGGTCGATCTCCGCGTAGAGCGGGGGCTCCTCGGCCTTGAAGACATTCTGGTACGAACTGCCTTCCTCGCGATACACGTACGAGCCGATTCCGACAGCGTCACCGCAGGTCAGCACGTTGACGACGACGTCGTCCGACGAGGCGCCGGTCAGGTCGCCGTACGACACGTCGACGGGGTACTCGTCGCCCACGCACGGCTTCAGCTCGCGCTTGACGTCCGCGGATACCGTCGGATCGTCCTTGACGAGCCGCACCGCGTCCACGCGCGCGGCCGTCGCGGAGACCGCGGGCGAGGCCGCGCCCGCCACCGAGTCGCTGCGGGCCGGCCCCTCGTCACGGGCGCCGGTGCCGCCGGTGCCGCAGGCGGACACGAAAAGGGCGAGGGCGGCGAGCACGGCCACCGCCGTGATCACCGCCTGAAGGGTCCCCCGTCCGGGAGGCACGAGTTCGGGCCGGGGGGTTCCACTGCCGCCGGAACCCTCATCCGTCTCCCGCTCGATGCCGCCGGCCCTCGTGCCTAGGCCGCGCAACGCTCCCGCTCCTCACGCTCCAGCGCGCGTGCGTCCAGATCGCGGCTCTCCAGCTCCTCGCGAAGCCGGGCGAGCGCCCGGTGCAGCGTGCTCTTGACCGTTCCGGCCGACATGCCGAGGGCGGCGGCCGTCTCCTCCGTGGACATCTGCTCCCAGTGTCGCAGCACCACGACACTGCGCTGCTTCGGGGCGAGCACCTTCATGACGTCCATCAGCAGGGCCCGGTCCGCGTGCTGCTCGGTGGCGTCGTCGACCGAGGCGTCCGGGAGCTGCTCGGTCGGCACCTCCTCCAGCTTGCGGGCCCGCCACCACTCGGTACGCGTGTTGATCATCACGCGGCGCAGGTAGGCGTCGGCGAGCCGCTTGTCCGCGATGCCGTCCCAGCGGCCGTACGTCCGCACGAGCGCCGTCTGGAGCAGGTCCTGCGCGTCGACCGGGTCCGGGACCAGCCGGCGGGCGCTGCGCAGCAGAGCCTCCTGCCGGGTGCGTACGTACTCCTCGAACTCGAGCACCTCGCCCTGCGCCATGGTGACCGCCTCCCGCTTCCCCGTTCCCGGCCGGCCTGTCGCCGTCGGATTCATTGCCTGTGTGCCTGTCGGGCACGGAAATGAAGCTACGGAGGGGTTGTCACGGGGCTGTCCGAAGCAGCCTTCGGCCAGCGCTCGGCTGTCCGTCGGTTGTGTAACAGCCGTGAGGCCGGGGCCGGTTGGTGTACGGAAAAGCGGTAGTGCGAGGTGATTTGTCCTCACCGTCAGGTCAACGGCAGCCGATACAAACCACCCGGCAGTGGCTCGACCAGACCGTCCGCGACCAGACCGTCCAGCGCCCGGGCGCGCTGCACCGGCTCATGCCACACCCGGTCCAGGGCCGCCTGCGGGACTGGAGCGGGCGCCTCCCGCAGGACGGCCAGCAGTTTGCCGCGCACCTGACGGTCGGTACCGGCGTACGTCTGTCCGCGGCGCGGCGGACCGTCGTGCTCCGGCTTGCCCGCGAGCCGCCAGGCGCACTGCGCGGCGATCGGGCAGCGATGGCAGTCCTCGTTCCGGGCCGTGCACACCAGCGCGCCGAGCTCCATGGACGCGGCGGCCCAGCGGGCGGCGATCCGCTCGTCCGTGGGCAGCAGCGCGCGGGCCAGCTTGCGTTCCGCGGCGGTGGTGGCGTTCGGCGGGTAGCGCACACCGGTGACGGCCCGAGCGAAGACCCGGCGGACATTGGTGTCCAGCACGGCGTGCCGCTGCCCGTACGCGAACGACGCCACGGCCGCGGCCGTGTACTCCCCGATACCGGGCAGCGCGAGCAGCTGCGCGTGGTCCGTCGGTACGTCACCGCCGTGCCGTTCCGTTATGGCGACCGCCGCTTGGTGCAGGCGCAGGGCGCGGCGCGGATAGCCGAGCCGGCCCCAGGCGCGCACGGCCTCGCCGGGGGCCTCCGCGGCCAGGTCGGCGGGGCGCGGCCAACGGGCCAGCCACTGCTCGTAGACGGGAAGGACGCGGTTCACCGGCGTCTGCTGCAACATGAACTCACTGACCATCACCCCCCACGGACCGGCCTCGGGCCGCCGCCAGGGCAGGTCGCGGGCGTGCTCGTCGAACCAGTCGATGACGGGGGCGTGGAACGACTCGCCGGGGCCGTCGCCGACAGGGCTGTTCATGGGGTGCGGGGACTTCGTGGGCACAGTCATGGCCTACCGATCCTGCCATGCGGGGACGGTCCCTCGGGCGTACCGCCACCCCTGGGAGCGACAGGACCTGACGATCGACAGCAGCGCGGCCGCGCGGCCGCTTGTAGCGTCGGGCGGATGGAACGTCCTCGCTCGTGGAGGGCCTGCCTCCTGTGGGCGGCCCTCGCGCTGCCCGCGCTCACCGCGGACGCCGTCGGTCTGAACGAACCGCGCGCCTTGTGGCCGCAGCTCGCCGGCCTGGGCGTCCTCGCGGCGGCGGTCGCGTCGGCCCGACGGCTCCCGGTCGCGGCCTTCGGGCTGACAGCCGTACTGAGCCTGCTCGCCGCTCCCGCCCTGTTCACCGTCTCCTACGGCCCGGCGCTGGGCGTCCTCGCCCTGCTGCTCGGCCTGCGCGCCGAGCGGGTGCTCCCGGCGGCCGCGCTGTTCACCGCCGTCGGCTGTGCCGGCACCGCGAAGGTCGCCCTCGTCGGCGCCGACCCGGCGGCGCAGTGGGTGGTCCTGACGGGCACACTGCTGTTCGGCTGCGTGTTCCCCTGGCTCGGCGGACGCTACTGGCGGCAGAGCCGCGAACTGGCCCGGGCCGGCTGGACCCGCGCCGCCCGCCTGGAGGACGAGCGGCGCGGTGCCGAGGAGCGGGCGCGGCTGCGTGAACGGGCCCGGATCACCCAGGACATGCACGACTCGCTCGGTCACGAGCTGAGCCTGATCGCCCTGCGCGCGGGCGCCCTCCAGGTCGCGCCCGACCTGCCCGAGGCGCACCGGGCAGCTGCCGCCGACCTGCGCGCGGCCGCCGCCGATGCCACGGACCGGCTGCACCGGATCATCGGCGTCCTGCGCGAGGACGACGAGCCGGCGCCGCTGTCCCCGGCGGGCGAGAGCGTCGAGCAACTCGTCGCCCGCGCGGCCGAGTCGGGCCTTCCGGTGCGCTGGGAACCGGCCGGGTCCGGTACGGCCGGACAGCCGGGCCCGGTCGCCGAACGCATCCTGCACCGGGTGGTGCCCGAGGCGCTGACCAACGCGGCCCGGCACGCGCCGGGCGCACCGGTGACCGTCACGGCGGCGGGGGAGGCGGGTGGCACGGCCGTCACCATCACCAACGGGCCGGCCACGCGACACAGTTCCCCGTCGGCCGGGGGATCCGGCCTGCTCGGCCTGCGCGCGGCGGTCACCGCGTCCGGCGGTGCCTTCCAGGCGGGCCCGTACGGCGACGGCTTCCGGGTCCGGGCGTACGTCCCCGAACAGCCGACGCCCGGGGCAGTGAGTACCGCCGCGCCCTCGGCCCCCTTCACCCGCGCCCGTCGCCGCGTCGCCGTCGCCATCGGCGCCGCCGCCTGCGCGGGCGTCGTGCTCGTCGGCGGCGCCTTCGCCTGGTACGCGTACACGGAGTCGCACTCGGTCCTGCAGCCCGCCCTGTACGCGAGGCTCGCTCTGGGCGCCACGGCCGCCGAGATCGCGCCGGTGCTGCCGGACCGCACCGCGCGCGACGCCCCTATCGACCGCGCCCCCGCGCCCCCGAAGCACGCCGACTGCCGCTACTACCGAGCGAGCGGCGAACTCCTCGTCTCCGTCGACCACTTCCGGCTGTGCTTCGACCCCGAGGGGCGCCTGGTCGCCAAGGACGTGGTTCCCCGGGCAGGCCTGTCCGCCGACACCCACGAGGAGTTCGTACGATGATCCGCGTCCTGCTGGCCGACGACGAGGCGATGGTCCGCGCGGGCGTGAAGGCGATCCTGGGCAGCGACGGCGGCACCGAGGTCGTCGCCGAGGCGGGCGACGGGCGCGAGGCGGTCGAACTGGCCCGCGCCCACCGCCCGGACGTGGCCCTGCTCGACATCCGCATGCCCCGCCTGGACGGACTCGCCGCGGCGGAGGAGATCGTACGGACCGTCCCCGGCACGGCCGTCGCCATGCTCACCACCTTCTCCGAACAGGCCTACGTCGCCCGCGCCCTCGGCGGCGGCGCCACCGGCTTCCTGCTCAAGTCCGGGGATCCGTACGAACTGATCGCGGGCGTACGGGCGGTGGCGGCCGGGGGCGCCTTCCTGTCGCCGAAGGTCGCGCGGTACGTCATCGACGGCCTCGGGGGCGGTGGCCGCCTGGGACGCGAGGCCGCCGCACGCGCGCGCGTGCAGGAACTCAGCCCGCGCGAGCGCGAGGTCCTCGGCCTCGTCGGCGCGGGCCTGTCCAACCCGGAGATCGCCGCCCGGCTGCACCTCGTCGAGGGCACGGTGAAGGCGTACGTGAGCTCCGTCCTCGACCGGCTCGGGGTGCGCAACCGCGTGCAAGCGGCGATCGTGGCGTACGAGGCGGGGCTTGTGGCGTCGTGAGGGTCAGCGGTGCGGCTCGTACGACGCGGTGTGGGTGAGGGGCGAGCCCGGGCCGGTGAACCACCGTGCGGCGGCCGGTGCCGTGGACGCGCGCAGCGCCCCGGCCCACCGCGCCGCCGCGCCCCCGCACAGCCTGACGACCGCGAACGCGACGACCGCCCCGAGAGCGAGCCCCGCGGCCACGTCGTGCGGGTAGTGCACGCCGACGAAGACGCGGGAGCAGGCCATCAGGAGGGCGAGCGGAGCCGTCAGCCAGAGGGCCGTGCGCCGGACCAGGGCCAGGGTGACGGCCGCCGCGCCCGCGATCGTGGCGTGGTTGCTGGGGAAGGACCAGTCGCCGGGTGGCGGGCAGGCGGCGAGAGAGGGGGCCGCGTCGGTGACCGCACGGCACGGACGTTCCTCCGTGAGGCCGGATTTGAGCACCTCACTGCACAGGTACGCCACAGCCGTGGCCAGAGGTGCAAGGACCGCGATCGCGAACGTGTGCGGGGTGCCGTGCCGGGCCCGCCACCACGCCGTCGCGAACAGCGCGGCGAAGAGCAGGATCCCGGCCTCCGTCCATGTCTCGACGGCGTGCTGGACCCACGTAGGGGTGTCGTGGGCGGCATCGGTGATGTCGCGGTAGAGCTCGGTGTCCTCGAAGTCCATGGTCACGGACGGTAGGCGGTGGACCGATACCGTCACAGCTTGCGATCGTCGGGTGTCGCACCTGACGAACGACAGGGGTGGAGCGGCCGGTTCCGGGATGATGATCCGGAAAAGTTGTCGACCCTGGCGGCGGGTGGGGCCAGCGAAGGCGCCGATCTCTCGTACAGTTTGCGCCGTGGGATCTCTGCGCAATCCGGTCGGGCCGCTTCCCTCCACCATCTACTGGCGTCGGAGGGCCGTACTGCTGTCCGTGATGGCCTTGTTGGCGCTGCTGATCGCCTGGATCGTGTCCTCGGGCGGCGGAGGCGGCGACAACGGTGCCGACGGATCCAACGGCAAGAACCCCTCACCCTCGACGATCACGCCGGGGCCGTCCGGCTCCGGGCCCGCGATCAGCCAAGCGCCGGGCGGGCGGGACGATTCGAGTGGCGGTGACACCGGCGGGTCCGGGTCCGGGTCCGGGTCGGGAGACGGGACCGGTGACGGCTCGGGGAGCGGTTCCGGGTCCGCCGAGGGCGCCGGTTCCGGTTCCGGTGGCGCGGGTGGGTCGGCGGGCTCCGTCGGCGGGACGGCCGGCGGCGGTACGGGCGCCGGGGTCGGCAGCGGCGACACGCTCCCGGCGGGCTCCACGCTGCCCAACTGCACTGCGGGCGCTGTGAAGTTGAGCGTGCGCAGCCTGCACAACGCGTACGAGCCCGGTCAGACGCCCACGCTGCTGCTCACCGCGACGAACTCCTCCGCGGGCGACTGCAAGGTCGACCTCGGGCCGAAGAACGCGGTGCTGACGATCACCCAGGCGGGCAGCGAGGACGCGTACTGGTCCTCCGCCGACTGCCCCAAGGCCTCCGGCAGCCTCGTCTTCCGGGCGCCCGCCGGTGCGAGCATCACGTACACCGTCAAGTGGGACCGCAAGCCGAGTGCTCCGCAGTGTGCGACGCCCCCCGCGGGGTCGGCCGGGGCCGGGACGTATCTGGTGGAGGCGAAGACACCGGGGTTCGGTACGGCGCAGGCGTCCTTCGTGCTGGAGAACGACTAGACCTGGCCGGCGGTGCGCCCGGGGCGGGAGCCTCAGACGTACCGCTCCAGGTTCGCCGACTCCGCCGGCCGCGAAATCAGACGTACCGCTCCAGGATCGACGACTCCGCCAGTCGCGAAAGGCCCTCGCGCACGCTCCGCGCCCGTGCCTCGCCGACCCCGTCCACCGTCTGCAGGTCGTCCACGCTGGCGGCGAGCAGCTTCTGCAGGCCGCCGAAGTGCTCCACCAGCCGGTCGATGATCGCCCCCGGCAGCCTGGGCACCTTCGCCAGCAGTCGGAAGCCCCGCGGCGACACCGCCGAGTCCAGTGCTTCCGGAGACCCGGTGTAACCCAAGGCGCGTGCCACCGTGGTCAGTTCGAGGAGCTCGGCGTGGCTGAGGGCGTCGAGTTCGTACAGCGCCTCCTCGACGGTGCGGGAGCGTTTCGCGGTGGGCTCCGGGACGTAGTCGCGCACGACCAGCTCGCGCTCGGGCTCCACACCGGCGATCAACTCGTCCAGCTGCAGGGCGAGGAGCCGTCCGTCGGTGCCGAGCTCCACCACGTACTCGGCGATCTCGGTGGCGATGCGGCGGACCATCTCCAGGCGCTGGGCGACCGCCGAGACGTCCCGGACGGTCACCAGGTCCTCGATCTCCAGCGCGGACAGCGTGCCCGCGACCTCGTCGAGGCGGAGCTTGTAGCGCTCCAGGGTCGCGAGAGCCTGGTTGGCGCGGGACAGGATCGCCGCCGAGTCCTCCAGGACGCGGCGCTGGCCGTCGACGTACAGGGCGATGAGCCGCATCGACTGGGAGACGGAGACGACCGGGAAGCCGACCTGCTTGCTCACGCGGTCCGCGGTGCGGTGCCGGGTTCCCGTCTCCTCCGTCGGGATCGTCGGGTCGGGCAGCAGTTGGACGCCCGCCCGGAGGATCTTCGACAGGTCGGAGGACAGCACGATGCCGCCGTCGAGCTTGCACAGCTCCCGCAGCCGGGTTGCCGTGAACTCGACATCCAGGACGAAACCGCCCGTACACATCGATTCGACGGTCTTGTCGGAGCCGAGCACCATGAGGCCGCCGGTGTTGCCGCGCAGGACCCGCTCAAGGCCGTCGCGCAGGGGCGTGCCGGGAGCCACAGCGCTCAGTGAGGCGCGCATGAGGCCATCGGCGCCGGAACTCCCGCCGGACTTTCCGGGAGCTGCTGCCCGGTCGTTGGCTGCCACTGCACTCCTCCGGTCGCAGGTTCTGGGGCGCTCCCGTTTCGCACATGTGGTTCGTACGGACGGGCGAGACCTGGGCAAAGTCTACCGGCGGTCCTCCTCGTCCCGTGGGGCCTCTCGCCGACGCGAGCGTGGAAGGACCCTCAGGGCGTCCCCTATGTCCGCTACTTCCAGCACCTTCATGCCGGGCGGGATCTTGCCCGGATCGCCCGGAACGAGCGCGTGCGTGAAGCCCAGACGGTGTGCTTCGGAGAGCCGGCGCTGCACGCCCGTGACCCGTCTGACCTCGCCCGCAAGGCCGACTTCGCCGATCGCGACGAGGTTCTTGGGCAGGGGGGTGTCGCTGGCCGCGGAAGCCAGGGCGAGGGCGATGGCGAGGTCCGCGGCGGGCTCCGACAACTTCACACCGCCGACCGTCGCCGAGTAGATGTCCCGTTTACCCAGGGCGCTGATCCGGCCGCGCTGTTCCAGGACGGCCAGCATCATCGAGACGCGGGAGGTCTCCAGGCCGGACGTGGTCCGCCTGGGGGAGGGGATCTGGGAGTCGACGGTGAGTGCCTGGACCTCGGCGACCAGGGGGCGGCGGCCCTCCAGGGTGACGGTCAGGCAGGTGCCGGGCACCGGCTCGGCCCGGCGGGTCAGGAACAGGCCGCTCGGGTCGGCGAGGCCGGTGATGCCCTCGTCGTGCAGCTCGAAGCAGCCGACCTCGTCCGTGGTGCCGTAGCGGTTCTTGACGCCTCGCACGAGACGCAGGCGCGCGTGCCGGTCGCCCTCGAAGCTCAGCACGACGTCCACGAGGTGCTCCAGCAGGCGCGGGCCCGCGATGGCGCCGTCCTTGGTGACATGGCCCACAAGGAGCGTGGCCATGCCACGCTCCTTGGAGACGCGGATCAGGGCGCCCGCCACCTCGCGCACCTGGGACATGCCGCCGGGGGCGCCGTCGATCTCCGGGGAGGCGATGGTCTGCACGGAGTCGAGGATCAGCAGGGAGGGCTTCACCGCGTCCAAGTGCCCGAGCACGGCGGACAGATCCGTCTCGGCGGCGAGGTACAGGTGGTCGTCGATCGCCTTGATGCGGTCGGCGCGCAGCCGGACCTGGCTCGCCGACTCCTCGCCGGTCACATAGAGGGTGCGGTGCTCGTCGCTCGCCGACTTGGCCGCCACGTCGAGAAGCAGCGTGGACTTGCCGACGCCGGGCTCGCCCGCGACCAGGACCACCGCGCCGGGCACCAGACCGCCGCCCAGCACCCGGTCCAGCTCGGGCACACCGGTGGAGCGGGCGGTGGCCTGCCGGCCGTCGACCTGGCCGATGGGCACGGCGGAGGTGGTGACGCGGCCCGGGGTGGTCGTACGGACTGCGGGCGCGCCGTACTCCTCGACCGTCCCCCAGGCCTGGCACTCGGGGCAACGGCCGAGCCACTTGGCCGTCTGCCAGCCGCACTCGGTGCAGCGGTAGGACGGGCGCTCCTTGGCGGACTTCGTGCGGGCAGGCATGCACGAACCGTAACCGCCGCCACTGACAACCCGGGCGGCGGCCGCCGGAGGTACCCCGAACCCCCCGCTCCCGCGCCGCGTGGACCCGCCGGAACCGGCCACTCCCATCGGGAACGAGCCACGGAACGAGGCGTTCCTGTCCCCTATTGAGGGATCGTTTCACCCGTACGGATTAAAAGTGCTCAAGGGTATCGAAGGGGCCAACTCCGGCCCCCTACGGTCCACGGGTGATGAGCAGCAGTCCGGAGACCTCGACCCGCACCACCGGCACACACCGGTCGCACCGGGAGGCGCGAGACCGCGCGGCGGCGCGCACGCTGGCGCAGCGCCCGCCCGCGCGCTACGAGCCCTACCTCGACGGCCTGTTCACCTACTGCCTGTCCGTGCTGTGCGACCACGACACCGCGACCGCCGCCCTCGGCGACGTCCTCGCGCTCGCCGACAGGCGCCGCAGCCCGGAGGCGGCCGGCGACCGCCGGGCCTGGCTGTACGCACTGGCCCGCTGGGCCTGTCTGCGCAAGCTGTCCGAGGCCAAGCAGAAACGTCAGAGCACGCACGCGGCAGGACGCGCCGACGCCGAGCGCCGTCCGTCCGCCACCCCGCCGGTCTCCGAGGAGACGCAGGAGCAGCGCCGGCGCGAACTGGCCCTGCTCGCCTGGCCGGAGGCCGCCGGCACCACCCCGGAGCAGCGTGAGGCACTCGAACTCGCGGTGCGCCACCATCTCGCCGCCCAGGAGGTCGCCGCCGTCCTCGGCATGGACCCGGCCGCCGCCCGCGAACTGCTCGCCTCCGCCGCCTGCGAGGTCGAGCGCACCCGCGCGGCCCTCGCCGTCGTCGAGACCGGCGGCTGCCCGGGTGTGGCCCGGCTCACCGGCGACAACCAGCTGGTGCTCAGCGCCGCCGTGCGCCGCGAGCTGGTCCGGCACGTCGACGACTGCCCGCGCTGCCGCCGTACGGCCGAGCGGGCGGTCCCCGGCCACTGGCCCGGCGCCGCCGTCACCCCCGCCGAACTGCCCGTCCTGGAGGCGCCCCGCGCGGCCCTGCACGTGGTTCTGGCGCACCTCCCGCGCGCGCGGGGCACCGCCGCGCCCCGCTTCGACCGGCGTGGCTTCCCGATGGATCCCAAGGACCGGGCCGCCCGAAGAGACCGGCTACGCGCGCGTGCCGTCACGACGACCGTCGTCGCCACCGTCGTGGCCGCCCCCGTGCTCGCCCTCTGGGCCGCCTACCGGGCCACCCCGACCGGCGAGGGCCCGGGCGGCGCCGCCAGCGCCAGCGAGGCCCACGGCGCCGACAGCCTCGACGGAGAGTCGGCGACCGGAGGTTACGAGAACGCCGGCAACGCCAGCACCCGCCCCGGCGGCCGCTTCACCAAGGGCGACAAGCCCGACGTGTCCGTGGAGGTCATCAGCGTCGTGGGCGCGGGCAAGAAGGGCACCGGGCGCCTGGAGGTGGCCGCCGACAACAGGGGCGACACCACGCTGGTCACCCTCACCGCGACCGGCTCCGCGCCGGTGCGCTGGTCCGCGACCACGGGAGCCTCCTGGCTCTACCTCAGCCAGTCGGCGGGAACGCTCGCACCGGGCGAAACGTTGACGATCAAGGTGTACGTCGACCATCTGCGCGAGCCGTCCGGGTACTGGAGCGCGCGCGTGGCGATCGCACCGGCCGGCGCCGTCGTGGCCATCGAGGGCTACGGCACCGCGCCCGGCCCCTCCGACCCCGGTCCCGACCCCGGGCACGGCCACGACCCGGGTCCCGGCCATCCCAGCGACCCGCCCCCGTCCGAACCCGGCCCCGACCCGACCCCGGCGAACCCGGACCCCTCGGACCCCGCCCCGAGCGACCCGCCCTCGTCGCCCGACCCGCAGCCCACACCCACCGACTCCGTCTCGACCGGCCCCGGGGACCCGACACCACCGCCCGGCGACGGCGACGGCGGCGACCCGAACACGGCCACGTCGTAGGCCGTACGGGTCCCGAGCCTTGTCAGCCGACAGGATCCGCCGGATGCGGGCCGGCCGGATGCGGGCCGGCCGGATGCGGGTCCGCCGGATGCGGTGCCAGCAGCGGCAGCTGCGCGGCCAGCCGCTCCTCGCACAGCTCGACCAGGCGGTCGTAGCCCGCCTTGCCCATCAGCTCGACCAGCTCCGGCCGGTAGGAGACGTACACCGGATCGCCCGCGCCGTGCGCCGAGGTCGCCGACGTGCACCACCAGTGCAGGTCGTGGCCGCCCGGACCCCAGCCCCGGCGGTCGTACTCACCGATCGACACCTGGAGCACGCGCGTGTCGTCGGGCCGGTCGATCCACTCGTACGTCCGCCGCACCGGCAGCTGCCAGCAGACGTCCGGCTTGGTCTCCAGGGGCTCGCGGCCCTCCTTCAGGGCGAGGATGTGCAGCGAGCAGCCCGCGCCGCCGGCGAACCCCGGCCGGTTCTGGAAGATGCAGGAGCCCTGGTGCGGGCGGGTCTGGCGGTCGCCGTCCTCGTCCTCGGAGACCCAGCCGTTGCGTGTGCCCTCGTCGTGGTACTGCCAGATTTCCGGCGTGAGCCTGGCCACATGTTCGGCGACCCGCTTCTCGTCGTCCTCGTCGGAGAAGTGGGCACCCAGCGTGCAGCACCCGTCGTCCGCGCGGCCCGCCTGGATGCCCTGGCAGCCACTGCCGAAGATGCAGTTCCACCGGGAGGTCAGCCATGTCAGATCGCAGCGGAAGACCTGCTCGTCGTCCGCCGGATCAGGGAATTCCACCCATGCGCGCGCGAAGTCGAGCCCCTTCTCGTCGCCTGCCGGGGCCTGCTTCGACTTCTTCGGTGCTTTCGCCTGCGAAGAACCCTTGGCTGTTTTGGCCGTCTTGTCGTTCTTCGCCTTTTTCGTCTTTGGCACCCGTCCAGGGTAAGTCGCCCGAGGCCGGTCCAGGGCCAGCCACATGGACGGCCCCAACAACGGCTCCGGCAACAGTGCCCGCCTCCGCTGGCAGTAGCGTGCCCTACATGAGACTCGGTGTCCTCGACGTGGGATCGAACACGGTGCACTTGCTGGTGGTGGACGCCCACCCCGGCGCGCACCCGCTTCCGGCGCACTCGCACAAGGCGGAGCTGCGCCTTTCCCAACTCCACGACGAGGACGGAGCGATCGGCCCCGAAGGTGTCGACAAGCTCATAGGGGTCGTCCACGACGCGCTCCAGGCCGCCGAGGACAAGGGCGTCGAGGACCTGCTGCCGTTCGCGACCTCCGCCGTGCGCGAGGCCAGCAACGCCGACGACGTCCTCGCGCGCGTGCAGACCGAAACCGGCGTGGAACTCCAGGTCCTCACCGGCGCCGAGGAGGCCCGGCTCACCTTCCTCGCCGCGCGCCGCTGGTTCGGCTGGTCCGTGGGCAAGCTCCTCGTCCTCGACATCGGCGGCGGCTCCCTGGAGATCGCGTACGGCATGGACGAGGAACCCGACGCCGCCGTCTCCCTGCCCCTCGGCGCGGGCCGCCTCACCGCGGGCTGGCTCCCCGGCGACCCCCCGGACCCCGAGGCGATACGGGCCCTACGACGCCACGTCCGCGCCCAGATCGCCCGTACCGTCGGCGAGTTCACCCGCCTCGGCGCCCCCGACCACGTCGTCGCCACGTCCAAGACCTTCAAGCAGCTGGCCCGTCTGGCCGGCGCCGCCCGCTCCACGGAGGGCCTGTACGTCCAGCGCGAACTGAAGCGCGAGTCCCTGGAGGCATGGGTCCCCCGGCTCGCCGGCATGACGACCGCCGAGCGGGCCGACCTTCCCGGAGTCTCCGAGGGCCGCGCGAACCAGCTCCTCGCGGGCGCGTTGGTGGCGGAGGGGGCGATGGACCTGTTCGGTGTGGAGAGCGTGGAGATCTGTCCGTGGGCGCTGCGGGAGGGCGTGATCCTGCGGCGGCTGGATCACATGGGGTCCGTGTAGCGCCCCTTGAGGCGCGGGGCCGTTTCGACCGGCGGCTGCGCCGCGGGGTACGACGAGTCACGGCGGTGTGTGCCAAGCCGCGGCGAGTCACGGCGGTGTGTGCCAAGCCACGACGAACCGCACCCGCCGTATGGCGAACGCCACAACGGCGCAGAGCCACCCCGCACCGACCCGACCGCACCCCGTAATCTGTCCCCCATGGCAGAGCCAGTCGTACGCATTCCGGATGCGAAGGTCGCCCTGTCCACGGCCTCCGTCTACCCGGAGTCGACGGCGACCGCCTTCGAGATCGCCGCGCGCCTCGGGTACGACGGCGTCGAGGTCATGGTGTGGACCGACCCCGTCAGCCAGGACATCGAGGCGCTGCGCAGACTCAGCGACTATCACCGGATCCCGATCCTCGCGGTGCACGCCCCCTGCCTGCTCATCACGCAGCGCGTGTGGTCCACCGACCCCTGGACCAAGCTCCAGCGGGCCCAGGCGGCCGCCGAGAAGCTCGGCGCGAGCACCGTCGTCGTGCACCCGCCGTTCCGCTGGCAGCGGCAGTACGCCCGTGACTTCGTCAGCGGGATCTGGCGCATGGCGAACGAGACGGACGTACGGTTCGCCGTCGAGAACATGTACCCCTGGCGCTACCGCGACCGCGAGATGCTCGCCTACGCGCCCGACTGGGACGTGACGAAGGAGGACTACCGTCACTTCACGATCGATCTCAGTCACGCGGCGACGGCCCGTTCCGACGCCCTCCAGATGATCGACCGCATGGGCGACCGGCTCGGCCACGTCCACCTCGCGGACGGCCGGGGCTCCGCCAAGGACGAGCACCTCGTCCCGGGACGAGGCACCCAACCCTGTGCCGAGGTGCTGGACCGTCTCGCGCTGACCGGCTTCGACGGCCATGTCGTCATCGAGGTCAACACCCGGCGGGCCATGTCCAGCGCCGAACGTGAGGCCGACCTCGCCGAGGCCCTGGCCTTCGCGCGCCTTCACCTGGCCTCGGCGGCGAAGGTGCCCCGGCGGTGAACGACGTCACCGCCCGCAAGCGGGGCCGCCCCCGTCGTACGGAACCGGCCGACACCCGCGACCGCATCCTGACCGTGGCCCGCGAGGAGTTCTCCGAGCGCGGCTACGAGAAGACGTCCGTGCGGGGCATCGCGAAGGCGGCCGGGGTCGATTCGGCCCTGGTCCACCACTACTTCGGCACCAAGGAGCAGGTCTTCGAGGCGGCCATCGAGGTCGCTCTCGCCCCCGTGCTCACGGCACGCGACAAGGTCCTCGACGGCACGGCCGACGCCGTCGGCGAGCGCCTGACCCGCATGTTCTTCGGTCTCTGGGAGAACCCGGTGACCAGGACCCCGCTCCTGGCGATCGTCCGGTCGGCCATGAACAACGACACCGCGGCCACCGTCTTCCGCCGGCTGGTCTCCACACAGCTGCTGTCCCGGGTCGCGGGTGAGGTCGACGCCCCCGACGCGGAACTGCGCGCCGAGCTGGCGGCCGCGCAGCTGGTCGGCATCGCCATGCTGCGGTACGTGATCAAGGTGGAGCCGCTGGCGTCGGCGGACGTGGAGGGGATCATCGCGCGGGTGGCGCCGGTGGTGCAGGGGCATCTGACCGGCCCCTGAGGATGTCCTGGGCCCCTGGAGATGTCCCAGGGAGCGTGAGACGTGCATCCCGCATTCCGGACAACCTGTCCGCCCCCTGGATGACCGGCGTACGCTCGTTAGCAGTCAGAAGTCTCTGATCGCAGTCTCTGCAGTCCCTGAAGGAGCGAGCGACGATGCCCGAGCTGAGGTCCCGCACAGTCACCCACGGCCGCAACATGGCGGGCGCACGCGCCCTTATGCGTGCCTCCGGTGTACCCGGTGCGGACATCGGCCGCAAGCCGATCATCGCGGTCGCGAACAGCTTCACGGAGTTCGTCCCCGGCCACACCCACCTGCAGCCGGTCGGCCGGATCGTCAGCCAGGCGATCGTCGAGGCCGGCGGCATCCCGCGTGAGTTCAACACCATCGCGGTGGACGACGGCATCGCGATGGGGCACGGAGGCATGCTCTACAGCCTCCCCTCCCGCGACCTGATCGCGGACAGCGTGGAGTACATGGTCGAGGCACACTGCGCCGACGCCCTGGTCTGCATCTCCAACTGCGACAAGATCACGCCGGGCATGCTGAACGCCGCCCTGCGGCTGAACATCCCGACGGTCTTCGTCTCCGGCGGCCCGATGGAGTCCGGCCGCGCGACCCTGGTCGACGGCACGGTCCGCACGCTCGACCTGGTCGACGCGATGTCCGAGGCCGTGAACGACAAGATCTCGGACGCGGACATGCTCCGTATCGAGGAGAACGCCTGTCCGACCTGCGGCAGCTGTTCCGGCATGTTCACCGCCAACTCGATGAACTGCCTGACGGAGGCGATCGGGCTGTCCCTGCCGGGCAACGGCTCGGTCCTGGCCACCCACACCGCCCGCAAGCAGCTGTACGTCGACGCCGCGCGCACCGTCATGGACATCACCCGGCGCTACTACGAGCAGGACGACGACACGGTCCTGCCCCGCAACGTCGCCACCATCGCGGCCTTCGAGAACGCGATGGCCCTGGACATCGCCATGGGCGGCTCGACCAACACGATCCTGCACCTGCTGGCGGCGGCCCAGGAGGCGGGCGTCCCCTTCGGCCTGGAGGAGATCAACGAGGTCTCGCGCCGCGTGCCCTGCCTCGCCAAGGTCGCCCCGAACGTGGCGAAGGACCGCACGTACTACATGGAGGACGTGCACCGCGCCGGCGGCATCCCCGCCCTCCTCGGCGAACTGCACCGCGCCGGCCTGCTGCGGGAGGACGTGCACTCCGTCCACAGCCCGTCCCTGTCGGACTGGCTGAAGACGTGGGACGTCCGGGGCGGCTCGCCGTCCCCCGAGGCCCTGGAGCTGTGGCACGCGGCCCCCGGCTGCGTCCGCTCCGCCGAGGCCTTCTCCCAGTCCGAGCGCTGGGAGGCGCTGGACGAGGACGCCGAGGGCGGCTGCATCCGCTCGGCCGAGCACGCGTACTCCAAGGACGGCGGCCTCGCGGTCCTCAGGGGCAACCTCGCCGTCGACGGCTGCGTGGTCAAGACGGCCGGCGTCGACGAGTCGATCTGGACCTTCGAGGGCCCGGCGGTCGTCTGCGAGTCGCAGGAGGAGGCCGTCGAGAAGATCCTGCTGAAGGAGATCAAGGAGGGCGACGTCGTCGTCATCCGCTACGAGGGCCCCAAGGGCGGCCCCGGCATGCAGGAGATGCTCTACCCGACCTCGTACCTGAAGGGCCGCGGCCTCGGAAAGGCCTGTGCCCTGATCACCGACGGCCGCTTCTCCGGCGGCACCTCGGGGCTGTCCATCGGCCACGCCTCCCCGGAGGCGGCGTCCGGCGGCACGATCGCCCTCGTCGAGAACGGCGACCGCATCCGCATCGACATCCCGAACCGCACGATCGAGCTGCTGGTCGACGAGGCCGAACTGGCCCGCCGTGAGCAGGCCCTGGGCGGCGTCTACGCCCCCAAGAACCGCGAGCGCAAGGTGTCGGCCGCGCTGCGCGCCTACGCGGCGATGGCCACGAGCGCGGACAAGGGCGCCGTGCGGGACGTGAGCATGCTGGGCTGAGGGTTCGTTGTCAGGGGCCGTCTCCTCGGGGGCGGCCCCTTCCTCTTTCTCCGGCGCTGGAAGTCGTGCTTCTCCGGTGCCGGCAGTCGTCCTTCTAGTGGTGCTACCAGGCGGCGGGATCGTCCGCGGGGACGCCGAAGACCGTGCCGTCGGGGGCGCTCGCGTAGACGTGGCCGTCGGCGGTCACGGGGGTGGGCAGCGCGCCGGCGATCTGGTCCGAGTGGGTGTCGAGCCGCGAAGGCGTCTGCCCGAGAAGCCTGCCGCCCGCGGCATCCACCGCGAGCAGCCGCCCGTCGGGCGCGGTGACGTACACGTGCCGTCCGTCGACGACCGGCGCGGAGCCCCGGCTCACGCCTGTCTCCAGGCTCCACCGCTGCTTTCGGGCGGCCATGTCGACGGCCACCAGCGACCCGCCGGTCCCCATGAGGTACACCCGGTTCCCGCGCACGGTGCCCTGGGCCCGTTCCAGCGGCACGGCCAGTGTCACCCGTCGCGAGGTCCCGTCGTCCGGGGTGTAGCGGACCACGGTTCTCGCGTCCCCGTAGACCGCGTCGACGGCGACGAAGAACACCGATCCGCCCGAGCTGCCGACGGGCTCCAGCACCCCCTTCAGCCGCTTGTCCCACCGCACGTCCCCGGTGTCCGGGTCCACCGCGCTGACGCGCGTGCTCTTCCCGTCGTCGGACGTACTCGTGACGTACGCCAGCGGATCTCCGGCGTAGGAGGCGAAGTACGGCGCCTTGTGCCCGGGGATCCGGCGGTTCCACTTCGGGTCGCCCGACGCGCCGTCCACGCCGGTGACCGTGCCGTCGGCGCCGGTGAGCAGGAGCATGCCGCCCGCGGGCTCCAGCCCGCTGTACGCGGGCACGGTCCGCTGCCAACGCGTCCTGCCCGAAGCGGGATCGAGCGCCTCCAGGTGCCGGCTACGGTCCAGCGCGGGCTGGACGAGTCCACCCGACACGACCGGCTGCCCGTCGCGTGCTTCGGGGACGGAGCGCCGCCACAGCAGGCGTCCGTCGGACGGATCGAGGGCGAAGACCGAACCGGTCTGCCCGCAGACCAAGGTCCCCGCCCCGTAGGCGCATTGCGGTGTGCCCTTGCCGGGTGAGGCCGCCGCCTCCCACGGGCCGAACCCGGCCGACGTGGCCTGCGGGGTGCTGCTGCCCCGCGGCGCCGCGTCGTCGCCGTCGAACAGCTGGACCGAGGTCAGTGCGACGATCGCGGCGAGACCCAGCGCCCCGGCTCCCACAGCCGCCCACCTGCCCCTGCGTCTCGCGGGCAGCGGTTCGGGCTTCTCCACCCGTGGCTCCGGCGCCGGCGGGCTCTCCGTCCGCTGCGCCGGTATGAACGCCTGCGTGTCGTACGACGCCGCCACCGACCGGAGTTCCCGCATCAACTCGTCGGGCGTGGGCCGGTCCTCGGGCTCCTTGGCCAGACACCGCAGCACGAGCGGCGCGAGCGTCTCCGGTACGCCGGTCAGGTCCGGCTCGTCATGAACGACCTGGTAGGCGACGACATACGGACTGTCGGAGTCGAACGGCCCCCGCCCCGTCGCCGCGTGCACCATCACCGACCCCAGCGCGAAGATGTCGGCCGCCGGCCCCACCTCACGCGGCCGGCGGAACTGCTCGGGCGCCATGAACGGCGGCGTCCCGATCAACTTCCCGGTCTCCGTCCGCAGTTCGCTGTCCTTTGGCCGGGAAATGCCGAAGTCGATGACCTTCGGACCGTCCTCGGCGAGCAGCACGTTGCTCGGCTTGAGATCGCGGTGCACCACGCCGACCCGATGGATGTCACGCAGCGCCTCGGCCAGCCCGGCCATCAGGCGGCGCAACTGGGCAGGGCTCATGGCCCCGCTCCGCTTCACATGCTCGGACAGGGTCGGACCCGGGATGAACAAGGTGGCCATCCAGGGGCGTTCGGCCTCCGAGTCGGCATCGACGACGGACGCGGTGAAAGCCCCGCTGACCTTCCGCGCGGCAGCCACCTCCTGCCGGAACCGCCCCCTGAACTCGGGGTCCCTGGCGAACTCGGCGTGTACGACCTTCACCGCGAGCTTCATCCCCGAGGTGCTCCGCGCGAGGTGCACGACGCCCATGCCCCCGGAGCCCAGACAGGACTCCAGACGGTAGTGGCCGGCGTACTCGGGAAGTTCCGCTTCCGCGCCCGCCCCCGTGTTGCGCTGTGGCGCCATGCGACCACCCCCGTGCTCTTCATTCGCGCGCGCGACGCACGGAGCCTAGTCGATGACTCGTACGAGACAGAGGCGGCTTGCTAGCTTCTCTGTGCGAGTCGCGAACGGGTGTTTCGTGGCGCGTTTTCAGGGAATCAACGGGACCCCATGTCAGTCATGGGGTCGAACGGGGGAGGTTTTTCCATGTCTGTCGACGGCATCGAAGTGGCAGAGGGCGGGGACGCGGCGGAAGCCGTCACCATGGCGGCGGCCACGACCACGGCCCTGCGCTACTACTCGGTCGCACCAGGCGTCCGCCTGAACGTCCGCAGCGGTCCCGGCACCAACTACACCGTCGTCCGTGTCCTGGCCGAGGGCGCCAAGGTCCCGATCTTCTGCCAGGCACCGGGTACGACGGTCTCGGGTCCCTACGGCACCACGAACATCTGGGACAACATCGACAACGGCCAGTACGTCTCGGACTCCTACGTGAACACCGGCAGCGACGGCTACATCCGCCCGCGCTGCTCCTGATCCCACCGGCGTCGGGCTCGGCCGCGGCACTTGCCGCCGCGGCCGAGCCCAACCCACCGGAGCCCGCGGCTGATCCGGAGCCATAATCCACGGGTGAGCCACGAACGAGGCACCCCGCCCGCCGAACCCCTGCGCCTCTTCGGCACCACCTGGGTCGACCACGACAACGGCTACACCCTCCGCCGCATCGCCGTCTCCATCGGCTCCCTGGCCGCCGCGACCGCCTCCTGCCTGATCTTCCGCTTCGCCTACGAAGACCTCCAACTCGCCGACACCAGCGGCTTCGCGTTCGGCATCTGCAGCGGCCTCGCCTTCCGCCATACCTGGGACGGCTTCGGCGCCCGCCCCGACTCCGACCGTCAGGCCCCCCTCCGCGCTCTCCTGGCCGTCGGCTTCGTAGGCTCCCTCTTCGCCTACTTCTTCCGCTCCCTCGCGGAGGCCCCCGGCGAAAAGCTCCACCGCGCGGAGTACGAGGCTGCCCTCGAACAACACGACAAGCGCACGCCCCGCCACAGCTAGGCCGCGCCTCCCGGACCAGGCCGACCCCGTGAGAGCGGACAAGGCGACCCAGGGCCCCCGGGGGAAGGCGTGCCGACTTCTGCTCCCGGCGTCTCGGGCGATCCTTGCGGACAAGCGGGGTTCGGGCTTTGCTGCCGGCGTCTTCGGCAGGCCTTGTGGACAAGCCGGGTTCGGGCCTCTGCTCCCGGCGTCTCGGGCGAGCCGTGCGGACAAGCGGGGTTCGGGCGTTGCTGCCGGCGTCTTCGGCAGGCCTTGTGGACAAGCCGGGTTCGGGCCTCTGCTCCCGGCGTCTCGGGCGATCCTTGCGGACAAGCGGGGTTCGGGCTTTGCTGCCGGCGTCTCGGGCGATCCTTGCGGACAAGCGGGGTTCGGGCTTTGCTGCCGGCGTCTCGGGCGATCCCTGCGGACAAGCCGGGTTCGGGCCTCTGCTCCCGGCGTCTCGGGCGATCCCTGCCGACAAGCCGGGTACGGGCCCCTGCTCCCGGCGTCTCAGGCAAGCCCCCGGACCAGCCCCAGTCCCGCTCCCCTCTCACCAAAAACTCACCGCCCCCCGCCCCCGCGGAAGGCCACCATGGCTCTATGACGGCTTCCTCCCGCACCAGCCGAGCCCAGTCCTTCAACGCCGCCGCAGCCCAGTACGCCGCCAATCGCCCCTCGTACCCGCCCGCCCTCTTCGACGNGGCGTCTCAGGCAAGCCCCCGGACCAGCCCCAGTCCCGCTCCCCTCTCACCAAAAACTCACCGCCCCCCGCCCCCGCGGAAGGCCACCATGGCTCTATGACGGCTTCCTCCCGCACCAGCCGAGCCCAGTCCTTCAACGCCGCCGCAGCCCAGTACGCCGCCAATCGCCCCTCGTACCCGCCCGCCCTCTTCGACGCGATCGCGGACCTGGCCGGCAACCCCCTCACCGGCGCCCGCGTCGCCGACGTCGGGGCAGGCACAGGCATCGCGACCGCCCTCCTGCACGCCCGAGGCGCCGACGTGGTCGCCGTGGAGCCCGGCGACGGTATGGCGGCCCAGTTCCGCCGCACCCACCCCGGCATCCCGATCATCCGGGGCGACGGCAACACCCTCCCCCTGACCACCTCCTCCGTCGACTTCGTCACCTACGCCCAGGCCTGGCACTGGACCGACCCCGCCCAGTCCGTCCCGGAAGCCATGCGCGTGCTGCGCCCGGGCGGCGCGCTCGCCCTGTGGTGGAACACCGACGCCCTCGACGTGCCGTGGATCGCCGAGGCCGCGGACCGTACCGGCCGCTACTTCGGCGTGAACGTCTCCGCCGAGAAGAGGGCTGTCAACGCCCAGGTCGTCGACCCCACCGGCCGCCTCGACTTCACCCGCCGCGCGGTCCGCTGGAGCCGCCGCGTCCCCATCGACACCCACCTCGCCAACCTCGGCAGCCACTCGGTCTTCCTGGTCCATGGCGAGGAGGGGAGCGCGGCCTTCCTCGCCGAGGAGCGGAACCACCTGACGAGGACTTTCCCCGACGGAATGGTCGAGGAGGTCTACGACGTGATCCTGCTGCTGGCCACCAACCCCTGACCCTCACCCCGACTCCACCTGCGTGCTTGACGGCTCATCGCCCACAGGAGGAATATTCAGCACATGATGAATATAAATCCCGGGCCACCGGACACGGGAACAACCACCGGAGGCGACACCGAGTCCGTCAGTGCCGAGACCCCGTCCGTCCGCGCTGACGCCCCGGCCGTCCGCGCGGAAGGACTCACCGTCGTCCGAGGCCCCCGAACCGTCCTGCGCGGCCTCGACTTCACCATCCCGCGTGGCCAGATCACCGGCCTGCTGGGCCCCTCCGGATGCGGCAAGTCCACCCTGCTGCGCGCGATCGTCGGCACCCAGGCCAAAGTCACCGGCACCCTCGACGTCCTCGGCAACCCCGCCGGCCACCCCTCCCTCCGCACCCGCATCGGCTACGTCACCCAAGCCCCCTCCGTCTACAACGACCTGACCGTCCGCCAGAACCTCGACTACTTCGCCGCGATCCTCGCCCCCGGCCGCGCGTCAGCCGACCGCCGCAACGACAACGTCACCCGCGCGATCACCGACGTCGACCTCACCAGCCACGCCGACGCCCTCGCCGGAAACCTCTCCGGCGGCCAACGCAGCCGCGTCTCCCTCGCGGTCGCCCTCCTCGGCACCCCCGAACTCCTGGTCCTCGACGAACCCACCGTCGGCCTCGACCCCGTCCTCCGACGCGACCTGTGGAACCTCTTCCACGACATCGCCGCACAACGAGGAGCGACCTTGCTCATCTCCTCCCACGTCATGGACGAGGCCGAGCGCTGCCACCGCCTCCTCCTGATGCGCGAGGGCGAGATCCTCGCCGACAACACCCCGGACGCCCTCCGCACCCATACGCACTCCGACACGGTCGAAGCGGCCTTCCTCCACCTCGTCGACGAGGCCGTCGAAGCCGGCCGCAGGAAGGAGTCGACCCGATGAGTACGACGACCAGCCCGACGCGCCCGAGCACCCCCGCCGCCACCAGCGCCCTGAACACCACCCGCACCATCGCCACCGCGGCCCGGGTACTGCGCCAGCTCCGCCACGACCCGCGCACGATCGCGATGCTGATCCTCATCCCCTGCGTGATGCTGCTCCTGCTGCGCTATGTCTTCGACGGCAGCCCGCGCACCTTCGACAGCATCGGCGCCTCCCTCCTCGGGATCTTCCCGCTGATCACGATGTTCCTCGTCACCTCCATCGCCACCCTGCGCGAACGCACCTCCGGCACCCTCGAACGCCTCCTCGCCATGCCCCTCGGCAAAGGCGACCTCATCGCCGGCTACGCACTCGCCTTCGGCACCCTCGCGATCATCCAGTCCGCCCTCGCCACCGGCCTCGCCGTGTGGTTCCTCGACCTGGACGTCACCGGCAGCCCCTGGCTCCTCCTTCTCGTCGCCCTCCTCGACGCCCTGCTCGGCACCGCCCTCGGCCTCTTCGTCTCGGCCTTCGCCGCCTCCGAGTTCCAGGCCGTCCAGTTCATGCCGGCGGTGATCTTCCCCCAACTCCTCCTCTGCGGCCTCTTCACCCCCCGCGACAACATGCACCCCGTCCTGGAGGCCATGTCCAACGTCCTCCCCATGTCCTACGCGGTCGACGGCATGAACGAAGTCCTCCGCCACACCGACATGACAGCCGCCTTCGTACGCGACGCACTGATCGTCGCGGGCTGCGCACTACTCGTCCTCGGCCTGGGCGCGGCCACCCTGCGCCGCCGCACCGCATGACCCATCCCAGCCCGACCGCCGCGAGCGAAGGAGGCCACCGACACGTCCGCCTTCCGGACAGCCGAGCCGCACCCCCACCCCCGGTGCGAGGATGAACCCCGGACGACGCACCCCCGGAGGGCACCCCAGCCATGACCCAGAAAGTCGCAGTCCTCGGCACCGGCAAGATCGGCGAAGCCCTGCTCAGCGGAATGATCCGCGCCGGCTGGGCCCCGGCCGACCTCCTGGTCACCGCCCGCCGCCCCGAGCGAGCCGAAGAACTCCGCACCCGCTACGGAGTCGCCCCGGTCACCAACGCGGAGGCCGCCAAGACCGCCGACACCCTGATCCTCACGGTCAAGCCGCAGGACATGGGCACCCTCCTCGACGAACTCGCCCCGCACGTCCCCGCCGACCGCCTGGTCATCAGTGGCGCCGCGGGCATCCCCACCTCCTTCTTCGAGGAGCGCCTCGCCCCAGGCACCCCGGTCGTCCGCGTCATGACGAACACCCCCGCACTCGTCGACGAGGCGATGTCCGTCATCTCCGCCGGCACCCACGCCACCGCCGACCACCTCGCCCACACCGAGGAGATCTTCGGCGCCGTCGGCAAGACGCTCCGCGTCCCCGAATCCCAGCAGGACGCCTGCACGGCCCTCTCCGGCTCCGGCCCGGCGTACTTCTTCTACCTGGTCGAAGCCATGACGGACGCCGGCATCCTCCTCGGCCTGCCCCGCGACAAGGCCCACGACCTGATCGTCCAGTCCGCGATCGGCGCCGCCATCATGCTGCGCGACAGCGGCGAACACCCGGTCAAGCTCCGCGAGAACGTCACCTCCCCCGCGGGCACGACCATCAACGCCATCCGCGAACTCGAGAACCACGGCGTACGAGCCGCACTCATCGCCGCCCTCGAAGCCGCCCGCGACCGCAGCCGCGAACTGGCCTCCGGCAACAGCTGACGCCGCGGCCCCCGAACAAGGGGGCCGCACGCCGGCCCTCACCCGGCGGCGGCCGCGCCCATCACCGTCTCCGAAGCAGCGGCGACCGCAGGCAACAGCCCGATCGCCCGATACGCGTCATCGACGGTCGGCCGCGCCATGGCCCTGGCCCTCTCAGCCCCATCCCGCAGCACCCCCTCCACATAGCCAGGATCCGCGCACAACTCCTTGTGCCTCTCCTGCACGGGCCTGAGAACCTCGACCACCGCCTCCGCGGTGTCCTTCTTCAAAGCGCCGTACGACTCATATACACCGCTCAGGTCAGATGGGTTCCCATCCGTACAGGCGGCGAGGATCTCCAGCAGATTGGCCACCCCCGGCCGAGCATCCCGGTCGTACACGACCTCCTGCCCACTGTCGGTCACGGCCCGCAGCACCTTCTTGCGCACGGCCTCCGGTTCGTCCAGCAGATAGACGATCCCCGACCCGACGTCCTCGCTCTTGCCCATCTTCGACGTCGGGTCCTGCAGGTTCATCACCCGAGTCGCCACCGCCGGATGCGTGGCCCGGGGCACCACGAAGGTGTGCCCGTACCGTTGGTTGAACCGCACCGCCAGATCCCGCGCCAGCTCCACATGCTGAGCCTGATCGTCCCCGACCGGCACCTCGTCGGTCCCGTACGCCAGGATGTCCGCCGCCATCAGCACGGGATACGTCAGCAGCGACAGCCGCACACTCCCGCCCCGCTCCCGCTCGCGCCCGGCCTTCTCCTTGTACTGGATCATCCGCCGCATCTCGCCGTCCGTGGCCACGCACTCCAGCAGATACGACAGCCGCGCGTGCTCATCCACATGACTCTGTACGAAGATGGTGCACAGCTCCGGATCAAGTCCCGTCGCCAGCAGCAAGGTCGCCGCCTGCCTGCTGAGCCGGCGCACCCGCGCCGGATCGTGGTCCACGGTCAGCGCGTGCAGATCGACGATGCAGAACAGCGCATCGGCCTGGTGCTGATCGACGGCGGCCCACCGCCGCATGGCCCCGAGGTAGTTCCCCAGCGTCAGATGCCCCGTCGGTTTGACCCCGCTGAATACCCGCGTCATCTCTCCACCTCCTGGTCGAGACCGCCGTCCCGGCCGGCCGACCCTCTGGAGCTCTGGAGGGAGAAACGAAAACGGCCGCCGAGGCGGCGGCCGTTGAGTGCATACGTGAGCACGGCCGCCGTCAGGCGGCCCACCACAGTTGGGTGCACGTACGCGTGGTCATGCGGCCCAGACTACGCCTCCAGGGCACCGCACGAGCCGAAGTTGACACACCCCGGGCCGCTCCGTACTGTTCTCCGAGTTGTCCGACGTGAGCGCCGACTCCGGTCGGTCCCCGGACAGCCATTCCGCAAGTACCAGCCAACTCTCGACGAGCAGTGTCCTGCCGTCGCGTCATTGGCATGTGTATTCGCGAAATGAGGAATCCGCGTTCGAAAGGACGCAGCCCCGATTAGCGTCGGGACCAGGGAATCCGCTAAAGTCTCACTCGTCGGAACGGCCCAGCGGCCGCGAGGACAAGCCCCTCTGACTGGGAGTCAGGCCCGAAAGGATCTGATAGAGTCGGA
>NZ_JBXEJE010000002.1:0-239698 GCF_056820935.1 Streptomyces sp. Q2
GGCGGCCGGCGGTGCCGCACTCGCCGTCGGCGTCGGCGCGGGACCCGCGCGGGCGACCGGCGCCGGCCGCACCACGGGACGTACGCGGACCGGAGTGCGGACGTACGTCCTGGTCCACGGCACGCACAGCGCAGGCGCGTTCTGGACGGCGATCGGCAGGGAGCTGGCGCTGCGCGGGCACCGTGTGGTCGCGGTGGACCAACCGCTGCACGGCACCGAGAAGTTCATACCCAGGGCCTACCAGGCGCAGGACCTGCGGGCCCTCGCGACCGAGCCCTCCCCGGTCGCCGCGCTCACCCTGGACGACTTCGAGCGGCGGGTGACGGGCGCCGTACGGCGGGCCGCGCGGCTCGGCGGTCCCGTCGTGCTGGTCGGGCACAGCATGGGCGGCCTGTCGGTCAGCAGGGTCGCCGACGCCGTGCCCGGACTCCTCGCGCACCTCTGCTATCTGGCCGCCTTCTGCCCGAGCCGGAGCATGCCGTCGCTCGACGCGTGTGCGGCGTCGCCCGAGGGGCAGCGCTCCATCACGCCGGTGGAGCAGATCGTCGGGGACCCGGAGAAGCTGGGTGCGCTGCGCCTCAACTGGCGTACCTCCAGCCGCCGCGACCTCGCCGTGTTCAAGGAGATGATCTGCGCCGAGTACACGGACGGCGAGTTCCTGAGGGTGCTGGAGGGCATGCAGACGGACGAGTCGCTGACGGCGTACGCGGGCCGGGCGGTGGGCCGCGCGCACACGTGGGGCCGGATTCCCCGCACGTACATCCGCTGCGGCAAGGACAGGACCGTGTCCCCGGAGCTCCAGGACCGCATGATCGCGGAAGCCGACGAACTCACCCCGGACAACCGCTTCAGGGTCCACAACCTCCCGGACTCCGGCCACCTCGGCCCTTCGGACCCGACCCGCGTCACGGACCTCCTGCACGGTCTGCCGCTGTAGCCCGGAAGCGCCGGTCTGCTCTAATCGACCAGTTGCCGGGACGGCGGCAACGAACGGCGGCAGGGGGAGCGGGGCGATGGGGGACCATTTCCAGCGGATCGTCGACGTCGAGGCGACGGACGAGCAGGCAGGCCCGCTCGCGGAGCGGATCGTCGACTGGATGGTCGAGGAAGGGCTGATCACCCGGCAGATCTCCGGTGACGGCGTGTACAGCCCGAGCGCCGACACGGGACACGTGCCCGGCCCCGACTGGCGCCGCGCGGTGGCTGATCCCTCCGATCCGGCATGGCGGCCGGGTCCGGTGGCCGTCATGGTCGGACGCGACTACTACGTCGAGGGCCAGGGCACGGACGAGGCGGACTCCGCGACCTGCCCACGCTGCGCGACGCGGACCGTCGTCATCGACTACCCGGAGAGTTTCGAGCCGGACCAGGAGGTCTGGCAGCCCTTCGAGGACGCCGTGGCGGCCTGGAAGGCGACGACCGGCGAGGCGAGCGTCATCTGCCGGTCCTGCGCCGCGCCGGTACCGGTCACGGAGTGGGACTTCGGCTCCGGCTTCACCCTCGCCACCCTGGCCTTCGACTTCTGGGGCTGGCCCCCGCTCGCGGCCGGCTTCCTCACGGACCTCGCCGCCCGCCTGGGCCACCGCGCAGTGGAACAGACCGGCAAGTTCTGAGCGCCGATCGCCGGCGGCCCGAACGAACACCCCGACGCGACGAAGGAGACATCGGTGACCCCGGCCGCCCCCTGGACCGACGTCGAGACCATCCTCCGCCGGCGGTACGTCACCGACGTCCTCCTCGCCGGCTACATCGAGCGCGATGCTGCGATCCCGCGATTCCAGCCGGCGTCGTACGTCGTGTTCGTCACCCTCGACGAGGGCGTCCTGAAGCTCGAAACCGACGGCCAGAACGCCCAACTGGACGTGAGTGTCATCGAATCCGTCACGCTGGACGGCATCGAGTTCTTCCGGGACTTCGAGGAGGAGACGGGCGACGAGCCCGCTGTCGGGTCGCACATCGTGCAGCTTTTCGGCGACGGCTGGAGCCGATTGCCCTGTACCGGGATCCGCGCCTTCGCCGACGCCCGTTCGTCCCCGCAGTCGGGTGTGCTCAAGGCCCTCGCCCTCGAACTGGACTCCCGGCACTGGCTCTTCTTCGATCCGACGCACACCTTCGGCATCGGGATCGGCAGGGCGGACGACCTGCGCCGCTGGGAGCGGGCCGCCACGGAGTACGGAGTGGTGGAGCTGCCCCCGGCAGCCGGATGACCAACCCGGCGGCACGGCCTCCCGGCGACCCGGACCTACTCTCCCTCCCCTTGCTCCAACTCGATCGCTATCGGCGCCCCGACCTGCACCCCCCACCCCGCCATCGCCCCGGCCTCCGCCTCCAGCACATGCCGGGCCCGCACCCTCGGCAGTCCCAACCTGCCCGGACTCATGGTCCGTACGGCGATGATCTTGAGCCTCCGGTCCAGGTACGCGACGTCGATGGGCATGCGCATCCGGAAGGTGTGGACGCTGTTGGCGGGGGAGAGGAGCATCGCCCCGTCGACACGGTCCCGGCCGAGCAGGCCTTTCGTACGGGCCCGGTAAGAGGCGGCGATCTCCAGTGGAACCCTGACGACCGCCCCGTCCTCGCCGGGTACGACCAGCGTCCCCCGCCCGTCACGCCACCGCCCCATACCCGTACCGCCGCCTTCCCCCTGCGTCTTCGCCCTATCATCCCCGGCGGTGATCAGGCACAACACCCCTCACGGGTCAGCCCGGCCGGTGATCCCCCGTCGCTCCGTCGACGAGTTCCCGCAGAATGTCCATGTGGCCCGCGTGTCTCGCGGTTTCCTCGATCATGTGGACCAGGACCCAGCGCAGGGACACGGAGTCGTCCCGGCGCCATGCCGGGTGGCCCAGGGCGTCCAGGGGCAGGGTGGAGATCATGTGGTCGGCGGCGGTGCGGGCCCGGCCGTAGAACTCGACGATCCGGGCCTTCGGCTCGTCCTCGCCCACCCACATGTCCTCGGCGCTGTACGGGTCGAACCACAGCGGCTCGACCTCACCGCCGAAGGCCTGCACGAACCAGCCGTACTCCACCGATCCGAGGTGTTTCAGCAGTCCGAGCAGGTTCGTGCCGGACGGGGTGATCGGCCGGCGCAGCTGCTCGTCGTCAAGTCCCTCCAGTTTCCACAGCACAGCGTCCCGGTGGCGGTCCAGGCTCGCGCGCAGTGTGTCCTTCTCTCCGCCGGTGTACGGCATGCCCGAAGTGCCTGCTACGCCCTGAACATCCTGGCTCGTCATGTCATAAAAATTAGCAGCGCCCACTGACAACGCCCTGCGACGATCACCTCATGGCAGAGCAGCGCGGCATGACGGATCACGGCACGCGGGAGCAAGGGCGACGCGGCTTCGAGGAACTCGTCGCCGAGGGTGCCGCCGTCCCCACGGAGGGATGGGACTTCTCCTGGTTCGAGGGGCGGGCCACCGAGGCACGGCCCTCCTGGGGCTACGCGCGCTCGATGGCGGACCGGCTGGCCGCCGCGACGGCCGTGCTGGACATCCAGACCGGCGGAGGGGAGGTCCTGGACTTCGCCGTCGGCGCCGCCCCGAAGGCGCCCGCGCTGACCGTCGCGACCGAGGGCTGGCCGCCGAACGTCGCCAAGGCCACCGTCCGGCTCCGCCCGCGCGGTGTGGCCGTCGTCGCCTCGCCGGAGGACGCGCCGCTGCCCTTCGGGGACGCGGCCTTCGACCTCGTGGTGAGCCGCCACCCCGTCCGTCCCAACTGGCCGGAGATCGCCCGTGTGCTGGAGCCCGGCGGCACCTACTTCGCCCAGCACGTCGGGCCCGCCAGTGTGTACGAGCTCGTCGAGTACTTCCTCGGTCCGTTGTCGCAGGAACAGCGAAGTGGCCGTCATCCCGACCGCGAACGCGCCGGTGCCGAGGCCGCGGGCCTGGAGATCGTGGACCTGCGTGCGGAGCGCCTCCGCATGGAGTTCCACGACATCGCCGCCGTCGTGCACTTCCTGCGCAAGGTCGTGTGGATGGTCCCCGGCTTCACCGTCGAGGCGTATGAATCCCGACTGCGGGCCCTGCACGAGCAGATCGATTCCGAGGGCCCCTTCGTCGCCCACAGCGCCCGTCACCTCTTCGACGCCCGCAAGCCGAGGCCGTAAGGCCCGCGCACGTCCTCGCGCACGCACTCACGCATGCGCCCCCACCGTCACCTCCCCGACCACCAACTCCGCCCGCGCCTCCAGCACATCGCCCACCCGCTGCGCCTGCTCCCCCAACTCCCGCTCCTGCCGCGCCGTCAGGCGCCCCAGCGGCTCCACCGTGACGGTCGTACGGCGTCCCTGGCGCCGCTGGTGCCACACCCCCGCCACCACCCCGTCGACGAGCAGCACGGGAAAGTTCCCGGCCTGCCCGCCCGCCAGCGCCCGCCGGTACGCGGCCCCGGGGAACAGCAGCTCACGGGGTTGCGCGGCGATGCCGTAGGCGTCGAAGTAGGGCAGCAGCCGCACGCCACGGACCGGCCCGTCGGGGAAGGCGGTGTCGCCGGCCGCCACCCACGCCTGGGCGCCCTCGAAGGCGACCTCCTCGATCTCGCCCGCCTCCGCGAGCTCCCGGAACAGGCCGCCGGCCCAACCGCCCGGCGCGGCGAGCCACTTGGCGAAATACGCGGGTGTCGAGGGGCCGTAGACGCGCAGATACCGCCGTACGAGCTCACGCACCGCGTCCCGGGGCGGCAGCGGGTCGACGTGCGGCGGGCGGGTGTACGTCACCTTGCGGCCCCGGTTCGGGCCGAAGCACAGGGCGCCCGACTGGCCGGCCCGGTGCAGTACCTGCCGCCAGCGCGGCCACAGGTCCTGGAAGGCGGGCATCACCGGGTCGCCGGCCCAGGAGCCGGTACGGGCGACGATCTCCTCGGTCAGCTCGTCGACGGTCAGGCACACGCCGTCGAGGGCGTCCCCGATCGCCGCCACGATCTGCCCGGTCTGCTCCTCGGTGACCCGGACCTCCGGGGCGAAGGGGCTCGCGCCGGACGGCACGGCCGGCAGCGCGGCGCTCCACAGCGGCAGCTCACGCAGGGTGAGCAGATGGACGGTCCCGCGCGGACCGTGCGTCTTCACCAGGGAACGGTCCTCCCACAGCGCCGCCCGTACGTCCGCGCGGGTCGTCCCCGTGCCCCGCACCCCCACCGAGATCTCCGCCGCGGAGAGCACCTGCGCATGCGTGGCGAGCATCGCGTCGACGATGTCGGCGGCCGGAGTACCCCTGTCGGCGGGAGTGGTCAGGAACTGACGTTCCAGCCGCCGGGCACTGGCCTGGTCCCACGTGATTCTCACGGTCATGGGGCGACGGTAGGGCGAGAGTAGGTCACATCCTGTCCTTCTTCCCGAGCTCTGGCTCTCCGGAATCGGGTGATCGGGATGTTCGGCCGCCGTGCATCCATGGCCCCGGGCGGTTCCCACATTGTTATCGCAGGCGGCTCGCATCGGGCCCGGGTAGCCCGTAAGTTCAGACCAATGGTAATTCGCGTGAGCAAAGTTGCGCGGGCGGTACCGCGCAGCGGAGGGGGCTGCGCGGTGCCGGGTCAACGACGCGCACGTCCCGGTGTCACCCGGAAGAGGGAAATACACCAAACCTCCCGGATCTCCCCGGCTCCCGTCCGATTCCCCTGGGAATCCGCTGTGTTCCGGCCATGAACCCGCCCTGGAAAGGGCCTCGAACGGCCATCTGGCCGTCGTCGCCCGACTCCGGAGAGTAGTTGTGGCACGCCGATGCGCGCAGCAGCCCTTACGAAGGGTTATGGTGGAAACCCCCCCTCGGGCCGGTCCGTATCCCCCCCACGGACCGGCCCGTTTTTTCTGCCCGGACGGGGCACCCGTACCGAGGCGACCGCCGCGCCCGCAGGGGCACAAGCACTCCCACGGGTGGCGCCCGAACCCGCCCGCAACCCGCCCGCAACCCGGACCGCGCGCCCGCGATACCCTTCGCTGCGCGGGGACCGCCACCGTACGGAGGGGCTGACAAACACGTGAACCTGCGCGACAAGCTGCGCAGCCTGCTCGTCAGGCTGTACGCACGCCGGGTGGAAGGTCACCTGGACCACGCCCAGGTGCCCAAGCACATCGGCGTCGTCATGGACGGCAACCGGCGCTGGGCGAAGGCCGCGGGTTCCACCACAGCCCAGGGTCACCGGGCGGGTGCCGACAAGATCGAGGAGTTCCTCGGCTGGTGCACCGAGACGGACGTCGAGGTCGTCACCCTCTGGCTGTTCTCCACGGACAACTTCGACCGGCCGCAGGAAGAGCTCGTCCCGCTCTTCGGGATCATCGAGGACGTCGTCCGCTCGCTCGCCGCCGACGGCCGCTGGCGCGTCCACCACGTCGGCACGCTCGACCTGCTGCCGGAGGGGATGCAGCGCACCATCAAGGAGGCCGAGGAGGTCACCGAGAAGGTCGACGGAATACTCGTCAACGTCGCCATCGGCTACGGCGGCCGCCAGGAGATCGCCGACGCGGTCCGGGCGATGATCCTCGACGCCGCCGACAAGGGCACCTCGATGGCGGAGCTCGCCGAGTCCGTCGACGTCGACATGATCGGCCGCCACCTCTACACCGGCGACCAGCCCGACCCCGACCTGGTGATCCGTACCAGCGGCGAACAGCGGCTGTCCGGATTCATGCTGTGGCAGACGGCCCACTCGGAGTACTACTTCTGTGAGGTCTTCTGGCCGGCCTTCCGCAAGGTCGACTTCCTGCGCGCCCTGCGTGACTACGCGGCGCGCCACCGGCGCTACGGCGGCTGAGGCGCGCGCCTCGCCGAAGGGCGGCCGTGTACCCCGTTTGGGGCGGAAGTAACAAGGAGTTCATCAGCGCGCCGTCATATGCACTGGCATGGCGGCGCATGTTCGAGGGCATAAGGCAAGCAGGTCGACGCCCGAACCACGGGTGTCGTATCTCAGCGGACGGCACGGGGCCGTCCGCCCGGGAGGCCCTTTGCACCAGCCCGACCGTGCGGTCACAGCACGGACGACGACGCGGAGGGCCGGTTCTCGGCCCGTGCAGGGCGGCCGACGACCGGTCCAGCTCCACTCCGTCGCTCCCCGACCTCATCCGAGGGGGTACGTCCTTCCGTGGTGACCAGCACAAAGCGCCATAAGCCCGACCGGCGCACTTATGTTCTCGACACCAGCGTCCTGCTGGCCGACCCGCACGCCCTGAACCGCTTCGACGAGCATGAAGTCGTGCTGCCGATCGTCGTGGTCACGGAGCTGGAGGCCAAGCGGCACCATCCCGAACTCGGGTACTTCGCCCGGCAGGCACTGCGCCTGCTCGACGAGTTCCGCGTCCGGCACGGCCGCCTCGATGCCCCCATCCCGATCGGGGACCTCGGCGGGACCGTCCGTGTCGAGCTCAACCACTCGGACCCCAGCGTGCTGCCCAGCGGCTATCGCCTCGGGGACAACGACTCCCGCATCCTCGCGGTCGCCCGCAACCTGCAGGCCGAGGGGTTCGACGTCACAGTCGTGTCGAAGGACCTCCCGCTCAGGATCAAGGCCTCGTCCGTCGGGCTCCTCGCCGAGGAGTACCGCGCCGAGCTCGCCATCACGGACTCCTCCGGCTGGACCGGAATGTCCGAACTGACCCTGCCCGGCGAGCAGGTGGACATCCTCTTCGAGGAGGGACACGTCTACGTCCCCGAGGCCGCGGACCTGCCCGTGCACACGGGCCTGACCATCCAGTCCGAGCGCGGCAAGGCGCTCGGCCGGGTCACGCCCGATGGCAACATCCGGGTGGTGCGCGGGGACCGCGAGGTGTTCGGCATCAAGGGCAGGAGCGCCGAGCAGCGCATCGCGCTCGATCTGCTCCTCGACCCGGACGTCGGGATCGTGTCCATGGGCGGCCGGGCCGGCACCGGCAAGTCCGCGCTCGCGCTGTGCGCGGGCCTGGAGGCGGTCCTGGAGCGCCGCCAGCACCAGAAGGTGATGGTCTTCCGGCCGCTGTACGCGGTCGGCGGGCAGGATCTCGGCTATCTGCCCGGCTCCGAGTCCGAGAAGATGAGTCCCTGGGCCCAGGCGGTCTTCGACACGCTGTCCGCGGTCACCAGCCGCGAGGTCATCGAGGAGGTCACCGCACGCGGGATGCTGGAGGTGCTCCCTCTCACCCACATCCGCGGCCGCTCCCTGCACGACGCGTTCGTGATCGTGGACGAGGCGCAGTCGCTGGAACGGAACGTCCTGCTGACCGTTCTGTCCCGGATCGGAGCCAATTCACGGGTCGTTCTGACCCACGATGTGGCGCAAAGGGACAATCTGCGAGTCGGTCGCTATGACGGAGTCGTCGCGGTCGTCGAGAAACTGAAGGGGCATCCGCTTTTCGCCCATGTCACGCTGACGCGGTCCGAGAGGTCCCAGATCGCGGCCCTTGTGACCGAAATGCTGGAAGACGGGCACATCTGACCCTTCACGCCCCATCCCGGGGTGGTTTCACAGCAGTTGGCGCCGTCCGGAAAGGCAGTGAGCCTAGCCGGGCGGCGCCTTCGCGTGTGGAGGTTTCTCGATTTCCCCAGGCCCAAACGGCATGTGAGCTTTCACACGCAACTCGGAATTGCCTTGCGGCGTCCGGTTACGGCAGAGTCTCACTCCTGTCAGGCCCCGCATACGGCACACCTGTACCCCCAGCGGTACGGCACCACAGAAGCACCACATCAACTCCATATCGTCGCCGTATGCCGCCCGCGTCTCCACACGGCGCTCCCCCCGGGGAGTTGCCCCACCGGGCCCGCGCCTCCGTGACCCGCAGTTGGGAGGCCAGTGCAAGGGGCACGATTGCGTCCGCCAGGGTCACCGAAGCGGGCGATGCTGGAAGGAAACCGTGTGAGCCCGATTTCGGTCCGGGGATTCGCAGTGGCCTCCGCCACGGCGGTCACCGCTGTCGGAAGCGTTGTTGGAGTTGCCTCGGGCAGCACCGCGCAGAACAACGACGCCGAGGCGACGGCAGCCGACTCGACGCTCCTCGCAGACATCCCCGCGGGACAGCAGGCCCAGGTACAGACCGCCTCCCTGACACAGCAGGCGGACGTACAGGCCATCGCGGCGGACGCGAGCGCCAAGAAGGTGGCGGAGGAAGCGGCCCGCAAGGCTGCCGCCCAGACCGCGATCGACAAGAAGGAAGCCGCCGAGAAGGCCGCCCAGGCCGCCAAGGAACGCGCTGAGGCGAAGACCAAGGCCAGCCGGGACTCCTCCAGCTTCCCCATCCAGAACTCCTACACCATCGCGCAGATCCAGGCGATGGCGCAGTCGATGGTGCCGAGCGGCCAGTTCCAGTGCTTCAGCAACATCGTGGACCACGAGTCCAGCTGGAACTACCGGGCGGTCAACGCCTCCTCCGGCGCCTACGGCCTCTTCCAGGCCCTGCCGGGTTCCAAGATGTCGTCGGTCGGCTCCGACTGGCAGACCAACCCGGCCACCCAGATCAAGTGGGGCCTCAACTACATGGACAGCCGGTACGGCAGCCCATGTGAGGCCTGGTCGTTCTGGCAGGCCAACCACTGGTACTAGCCCGCACCGGCTCAACCCGGCACAGCCCCTCCCCGTCCTAGGGGGAGGGGCTATCGCCATGTACGGTCGGTGCCGACGACGCCAGGGGGAGTGGTGGGCAGAGACGGGGGAGAGGGACGGATCATGTCACGCGTGCCAGGGTGGCTCGGACGGGTCGGCGCCAGACTGACCGACATGGGTGAGCGGTTCGGCGAGCGCCGGGCCGAGGCGGAGCGGGAGCACGCGGAGGCGGAAGAGCGGGACCTGCCCGCCGACCTCCCGCCGCCCGCGGATCCCGCGCCCGTGGTCGTGGTGGACCGCCCTGATCCCGCACTGGCCGTGCCCTGGGGGATGCGTGTCGCCGCCGAGGCCGGCTGGCGTCTGCTCGTCCTCGCGGGCACGCTCTGGGTCCTCATGCGGGTCATCAGCGCCGTACAACTCGTCGTGCTGGCCTTCGTGGCGGCACTGCTCATCACGGCCCTGCTCCAGCCGACGGTGGAACGGCTGCGACGGCTCGGCTTCCCGCGCGGGCTCGCCACCGCCCTCACCGCGGTCCTCGGGTTCGTCGTGATGGGCCTCATCGGCTGGTTCGTGACCTGGCAGGTCATGGAGAACATCGACAACCTCTCCGACCAGATCCAGGACGGCATCGACGAGTTGCGCAAGTGGCTGCTCAACAGCCCCTTCCACGTCACCGACAAGCAGATCAACGACATCGCCGAGAACCTGCGCGAGGCGGTCGGCGCGAACACCGACCAGATCACCTCAGCGGGTCTGGAGGGCGTGACGGTCGTGGTCGAGGCGCTGACCGGCATACTGCTGGCCGCCTTCTCGACGCTGTTCCTGCTGTACGACGGCCGGCGCATCTGGGAGTGGACGCTGAAGCTGGTGCCGGCGGCGGCCCGGCCCGGCGTCGCGGGAGCGGGCCCGCGGGCCTGGCGGACGCTGACGGCCTACGTCCGCGGGACGGTGATAGTCGCCCTGATCGACGCCATCTTCATCGGCCTGGGCATCTACTTCCTCGACGTCCCGATGGCCGTCCCGCTCGCCGTCTTCATCTTCCTGTTCGCCTTCATCCCGCTCGTCGGCGCGGTCGTGTCCGGCGCGCTGGCGGTGGTCGTCGCGCTGGTGACGCAGGGCGTCTTCACGGCGGTCATGGTGCTGGCGGTGGTCCTGGCGGTCCAGCAGATCGAGGGCCACATCCTCCAGCCGTTCATTCTGGGCCGCGCGGTCCGGGTGCACCCGCTGGCGGTGGTCCTGTCGGTCGCCGCGGGCGGGATGGTCGCCGGCATCGGGGGTGCGGTGGTGGCGGTGCCGCTGGTGGCGGTGACGAACACGGTGGTCGGCTATCTGCGGTCGTACTCCCATGAGGTCGCTCTGAAACAGTCGCCGCGTCCGAGGGGCGCCACGGCGGTGGGACCGGCCCCGCACGAAACGGCCCAGAAGGAAGCGGCCCCCAGGGAAACGCCTCCGAAGCCATCGGCCCCGAACGAGACGCCCCCGCCGCCATAGCGCTTCTCACCGCCACTACTCCGAGCCCGCCCTGTTAATCGTTCAAACGGACGCCCGACAGAGGCAGTTGGAGAGCCGGAAGGCACAACTTCCGTCAGTCGGGGACAGCTCGCAATACCGCGTCCGGAATATGCGCCCGGCCTGATACACCTGCCCCCTCAGGGCCACGCGTCGGGCGGGTGCGCGCAAGGCCGGCGGCGCGATGCCTGGCTACGCGTCGCTCCCTCGCACCGGCCCAGGGCTCGTCGGGGGAAGCCGAGCCGATCACATGCGAACGGACATAGGGGAGTGGGATACATGGATCACAAAGCCCTGGCGCTGGAGATGCGCGGCTTGCGTGAGCGGGTCGCCGGGATCACCGACACCGCCGTAGCCGCCGTCGACGGACTGCTGATCGCCGCCGACACCGCCGACTCCATCGACCCGGAGGGCCTCGCCGCGCTCGCCGCGGCCGGGCTCGGTCTCGCCCGCCGTACCGCCGAGGCGACCGAGCGCGGCGCGCTGAGCCGCACGGTGACGTACGGCAGCCACGGCTGCACCGCCTTCTACGCCGTCGGCGAGACCGCGCTGATGGTCGTCGTGGGCGACGAGGGGATCGACGTGGAACAGCTCCACCGCGCGACCCGGCCGACCCTGCGCCGTATCGACGCGATCCTCACCGGCCGGGCGACTTCTCCGACCGGGTGAGGGCGGCCGTGGGCCCTCCGGGAGAACCGGAGGGCCCGCTGCCGCTACTCCGTCCGCAGGCCGTCCGGCCGCATCAGCCTGAGCAGCGGCGGCAGGCTGAGCAGCGTCACCACCAGGACGACCGCGGCACCGACGCCGGTCATCGACAGCACGCTCGGCCAGTCCACGCGTACGGTCGTGTTCGTCATCCGCAGCAGGACCGCGCCCAGGGTCAGTCCCACCACCGAGGCCAGCAGCAGACCGAGCGCGATCGGGATGGCCGTCTGCCACAGCACCGACAGACTCAGCGTGCGCCGCCGGGTGCCGAAGGCGACCAGGACCGACAACAGCTTCTTGCGCTCGCGCAGTTGCTCCAGCTGCGACACCAGCAGGCTCGCCCCGATCAGCGCGAGCACGCAGGCGGCGCCGACGAACAGGCCGGTGCGGATGGCGGTGAAGCGGTCGGCCTGCTCGAACGACCGCCAGACCAGCGGGTTGGCCAGCGGGTCGATGGTCGCCGCCGTGTTCCGCACCAGATCGCTCACGTCCGGCACGGACTCGTCGAGCTGGAGATAGACCTGCCCGGTCAGCGCCGGCCCGGCCGCGGCGGGCACCGCCTTCGGGGTGATCAGGAAGCCGCCCCGCTCCATCCCGGTCGGGTCCTTGCGGGTCTGCGCCTGCTTCAGGTCCGCCGGCACCACCCAGGGGGCCTCCGCGCTCTTCGGGCCGTCCTCGTAGGACGGGTCGAGGTACAGCGTGCGGCCGGGCTTCGCCAGCTTCGGGGTGTCGGTGTCGTACACGGCGCCCTCTAGGGCGAACACATCGCCGTCCTGGCAGGAGGGCAGCTCGGCCACCTCGCGCAGCGACGCGCAGTCGCCGACGGTGACCTGGGCGCCGAGCTGCGCATCCCTGCGCCGCTCGCCGAGGTAGCCCTCGGAGTAGGTGTAGATCTGGCGCACGCCCTCGGTGTGCCGGAACTTCTCGGCGGCCTGGCCGAGCGGCAGTCCCTTCGGCACCGTGACCTGCATCTGGGCCCGCGTGACGTCGTAGTCCGTGTTCTTCGTGTAGTCGCTGTCCACCCCGGCGAACAGCATCTGCAGCGCGATCGCCCCGGCCACCGCGACGGCGATGCCGTTGACCATGCGAGCCGCCGTGCCGCTGCTCAACTGGAGTCTGCGTACGGCCAGTTGCCAGGCCACGCCACCGCCGCCGAGCCGGCCGACGACCGCCTCCACGATCCACGGCAGCAGTGCGGTCACGCCGATGAGCAGCAGGACGACACCGCCGGTGACGAGGTACTGGTTGAAGTCGCCGTTGTCGCGCCCCTGCCCGACCATCGGGTAGAGCATCGCGAGCCCGGCCAGCGGCAGCAGCAGCCGCCACCACAGACGGCGCCGCGCGGGCCGCGCCGTCCGCACCACACCGAGCGGCTCGATCACCACACGGCGCAGCGCGAACAGGGTGACCAGTACGGCGGCCGCCGGCACGGCGAGGCCGACCAGCAGGGCCAGGGCGGGGGAGGGATTGAGGTAACTCGGGTACACGCTGATGGCGAACACCTCGATCGAGCCAGCCACCTGACGTCCGATCAGGAAGAAGCCCGCCCCGAAGACCAGCCCCAGCACCGCGCCCGCGAGCGCCTCGCCGGCGGCGATCCGTCGGGTGGCCCGGCTGTCGGAGCCCACCAGCCTGAGCGCCGCGAGCCGCCGGTCGCGCCGCTCGCCGCCGAAGCGTACGGCCGCGGCGATGAAGACGGCGACCGGCATCAGCAGGACGACGAAGACCACGAGGATCAGCAGGAGCAGGACGGGGTCCAGCTCCTCGGACGTCTGCTGGGAGACTCCGAACCGCTCGATCCGCGCCACCCCGCCCCCGTCGAGCCCGTCGGCGAGGCCCTGGCCGCCCCGGTAGAAGGCGAGCTCGGCCGAACCGATCAGCCCGCTCTCGCCGATCGTGCCCACGATCCGCTGCGGCAGCCGCTCTCGCAGCAGTTTCCCGGAACCGGACTCCAGGAGGTCCTTCAGCGCGGGGGAGACCACCATCTCGCCGTGCGCCGGGAACGTGTCCACGCCCGGCGGCGGCGACGCCCGGGACCCCTCGGGCTCCATCTCCCGTCCCCGGACGTGCTTGTCGCGGAAGTCCGTGTCGGCGTTCGCGATCAGGAGGGAGTGGTCCGACCTGGACACCTTGGTGTCGGTGTCGCCGTAGTAGAGGTCGTTGCGGGCGCTTTCCCGGTCGTGCCGCGCGGCCAGCGCGTTCGGCACCGCGGTCGTCAGCAGCAGCAACGCCACCCCGAGCCCCACCCCGACAGCCGTGAGCAGCGCCCGCGACCACCCCTCGCGCCCGCCGGCGAACGCGAACCTGACCCCCATGGCAAGGTCCCTCGACCTCCCCCACGTCCGGCCTCGCTCGTGCGGAAGGTGCCCCCTCCTCACGCTCATACGACCCGCTCCATGTCCCGGGACTTCCCGTCCCGTACGACGATCTCGCGGTCCGAGTAGGCGGCCACCCGCGCCTCGTGCGTGACCAGCACGACGGCGGCGTTGGTGGACCGGGCGGCGTCCGTGAGCAGCTCCATCACGCGCTCGCCGTTGAGGGAGTCGAGGGCGCCGGTCGGCTCGTCGGCGAACAGCACGCGCGGGTTGGTGACGAGGGCCCGGGCGACGGCGACCCGCTGGCCCTGCCCGCCGGACACCTCACCGGGCCGCTTCTTGCGCAGGTCGTCGACCTCCAGCCGTTCCATCCACGACAACGCGGCCCGCTCCGCCTCCTTGCGGGAGGCGCCGTTCAGCCTCAGCGGCAGGGCGACGTTCTCCACGCAGGTCAACTCGGGCACCAACTGCCCGAACTGGAAGACGAACCCGAACTCGCTGCGCCGGAGCGCGCTGCGCTGGGCGTCGTTCATGGTCGCCATCTCGTGCCCGTTGTACGTGATCGACCCGGAGTCGGGCGTGACGATCCCGGCGAGACAGTGCAGCAAGGTCGACTTGCCGGACCCGGACGGGCCCATCACGGCGACGATCTCACCGGCGTGGACGGAGAACTCGGCGCCGTCGAGCGCGACGGTCGGCCCGTAGGCCTTGCGCAGCTCGTCGGCGGCGAGCAGGGAGCCTGCGGGCGCGGTCACCTGGTCACCACCTCGGCGAGCTTCTCCAGCCGCGCGGTCGTCAGCTCCAGCCAGCGCAGGTCGGCTTCGAGGTGGAACAGCGCGTGGTCGCAGATCAGCTGGTCGGCCAGGTCGCCCTTGCGCTTGCGGTCGGTGAGGATCCGCATCATGCGCAGGTGCTCGGCGCGCTGGGTGTCGAGGATGTCGCCCGCGTCGCGCCGGGTGAGCAGCGCGAGGACGACCTTGGTGTACAGCGTCGACTGGAGGTACGGCTCCGGCTTCTCCGGGGTCGCGAGCCACCGCTGTACGTCGGTGACGCCGGCCTCGGTGATGGCGTACCGCTTCCGCTCCGGACCGTCGCCGGGTTCGATGCCGTCGACCTCGACGAGGCCGTGCTTCAGCAGGCGGGACATCGTCGAATAGACCTGGCCGTAGTGCAGCGGCCGGTCGTGACCGAACTTCTCGTCGAAGGCCCGCTTCAGGTCGTAACCGTGACGGGGGCCGGACTCCAGGAGTCCCAGGAGGGTGTGACCGATGGACATGGAGAGGACTGTACACGGGGTGTATACCTCGCGTGTATAGATCGAGGAATCCGGTGCGGGCCCGGTGCTTCGAGCCATGTGGACGCCGGGTCGAGTGCTCAGGTGGGCTCGGAGCCGCCGGGTGGCCGGCCCCGCCGGGGGATCGGCTTGGCCTCGCCCGGCAGCCGACCGGCCTCCGCGAGCGCGCGCCGCAGCAGGAACTCGATCTGCGCGTTCGCCGAGCGCAGTTCGTCCCCCGCCCAGCGGGCCAACGCCTCGTACACCGCGGGATCCAGCCGCAGCAGCACCTGCTTGCGCTGCTGCGGCCGACGCTGAGGGGCCGGGCCCTCGGAGGGATCCGTCACTGGTACAGGGTTCCCGTGTTCAGGACCGGCTGCGGTGCCCGGTCGCCGCACAGCACCACCATCAGGTTGGACACCATCGCCGCCTTGCGCTCCTCGTCCAGTTCCACGATGCCCTGCTCGGCGATCCGGGCGAGCGCCGCCTCGACCATGCCCACCGCTCCGTCCACGATCTCCCGCCGCGCCGCGACGACCGCCCCCGCCTGCTGCCGCTGGAGCATCGCCGAGGCGATCTCGGGAGCGTACGCGAGGTGCGTGAAGCGGGACTCGATGATGGAGACGCCGGCCGCCTCCACGCGCGCGTGCAGTTCGACGGCGAGCTTCTCGGTGATCTCCTCGGCGTTGCCGCGCAGCGAGAGGCCGTCCTCCTCGTGGGCGTCGTACGGGTACTCGATGGCGATGTGCCGTACTGCCGCCTCGGTCTGGGTGGAGACGAACTCCAGGAAGTCGTCCACCTCGAAGGTGGCCTGAGCGGTGTCCTCGACCCGCCACACCACGACCGCGGCGAGCTCGATCGGGTTGCCGTAGGCGTCGTTGACCTTGAGGACGGCGGTCTCGTGGTTGCGGACGCGGGTGGAGATCTTCTCGCGGGAGGTGAACGGGTTCACCCAGCGCAGCCCGTCCTCGCGGATCGTCCCCCGGTAGCGCCCGAAGAGCTGGACCACCCGGGCCTCGCCCGGTGCCACCGTGTTCAGGCCGCACATGGCGATGAAGGCGGAGAGACCTATCACGACGCCGCCGACGATCAGGGCCGCCTTGGCGCCGGTCGCGGTGATGGTCGTGGCGGTGACGACCATGCCGATACCGAGCAGCAGGCCGACCAGGCCCAGCAGCAGCGCGAGCGCGCCACCGATGCTGTGCGCGGCGAACTCTCTGACGCGCGGAGTGGGCATTCGGGGCAGGTCGGCGGTGGGAGTGGAGTCGTGCGTGGAGTCATGTGCGGAGTCGTGCGTGGACATGGGGGTCCCCCGTTCTGGTACTGCGAACCACGAAGCCGGTCTAGCTTGGTGATGACTAAGTGATATCACTTTACCCTGCCACGGCAACCCCGAACCCCTCTCGGGAGTCAGGTTCCATGGACGCAGGTGCTGATTCTCACGTCCGTAAAAGACCGGATCGAAGGCCCTTTGTCACATACGGCGGTGTTAGCTTTCTGAGCTGACCTGGCCCACGAACCTGTGTGACAGCCGAGAAGGAAGCGGAGCGAGCGGACTCATGGGACGAGCGGAAGAGAGACGAGCGCGGCAGCGCGGTGGCCGCCGCGCGGCGCCCAAGAGCCGCCGTTCGTCGGCCGCCGCGGGCGGCACGCCCGGAAAGAGCCTCATACGCAGGCTCTTCACCTGGAAGAAGATCCTCGGCACCTTCTTCGGAGTGTGCCTGCTCGGCATCGGCGCGTTCATCGCGCTGTACATGATGGTGGGCGTCCCCAAGGGCAACGCGGCCGCCCAGCAGCAGAGCAACGTCTACAAGTACAGCGACGGCACGATCCTGACCCGCAAGGGCGAGACCAACCGCGAGATCGTGGATCTCAGCGTGGTCCCCAAGCCCGTCCAGTACACCTTCGTCGCGGCGGAGAACAAGAGCTTCTACACGGACGCCGGCATCGACCTCAAGGGCACCGCCCGCGGCCTGATCAACACGCTGTCCGGCAAGGGCAAGCAGGGTGGCTCGACGATCACCCAGCAGTACGTCAAGAACTACTACCTGAACCAGGACCAGACCGTCACGCGCAAGCTGAAGGAACTGGTCATCTCCTTGAAGGTGGACCGCACCACGTCCAAGGACGACATCCTCGCGGGCTACATCAACACCAGCTACTACGGCCGCAGCGCCTACGGCATCCAGGCCGCCGCCCAGGCCTACTACCGCGTCGACGCCAAGGACCTCAAGGTCGAGCAGGGCGCCTACCTCGCCGCCCTGCTCCAGGCCCCCAGCCAGTACGACTGGTCGGCCGCGAGCGACACCGGCAAGGCACTGGTGACGGAGCGCTGGAACTACGTCCTGGACAACATGGTCGAGGAGGGCTGGCTGAGCAAGGCCAAGCGCGACGCCATGACGTTCCCGAAGCCGAAGGAACCGAAGGGCGCCCCCGGCCTGGACGGCCAGAAGGGCTACCTGGTCGACCTCGCCAACCGGCAGCTCGAGGACCAGCTCATGCAGGAGCAGGGCATCTCGCGGGACGAGGCCGAGGCGCAGGTCGACAACCAGGGCTGGACCATCACCCTCAACATCGACAAGAAGAAGCAGGCCAAGCTGGAGAAGGCGGCCGAGACCCAGCTGACCAGCAAGCTGGACCCGAAGAAACGGTCGGTCGACAAGAACATCCAGGCCGGTGCCGTCTCCGTGGACCCCAAGACGGGCAAGGTCCTCGCGCTGTACGGCGGCGAGGACTACTACAAGCACTACCGCAGCAACGCGACCCGCGCCGACTACCAGCCCGCGTCGACGTTCAAGCCTGTCATCCTCGCCGCCGCGCTGGAGGACAACGCGAAGACGCAGGACGGCAAGCCGATCACCGCGAGCACGATCTACGACGGCACCAGCAAGCGTCCCGTCGAGGGCAGCGACATCGCCTTCTCGCCGGAGAACGAGGACGACCAGGACTACGGCGACGTCACCGTCCAGACGGCGATGAACAAGTCCATCAACTCCGTCTTCGCGCAGCTGGGCGTCGACGTCGGCATGGACAACGTCCTCGAGGTGGCCGCCAAGCTCGGCATGGACACCGCCGACCTCAAGGCGGTGCCCGCGCAGACCCTCGGCACCATGGGCGCCAGCCCGCTGCAGATGGCCGGCGTCTACGCCACCCTCGACAACCACGGCAAGAAGGTCACGCCGAGCATCCTCAAGTCGGCCGAGCACAACTCCCGCACGGTCGAGCTGCCCGACCCGATCGGCGACCAGGTGCTCAGCCCTGAGACCGCCGACACCGTCACCTCGGTCCTGACCGGCGTGGTCGACGACGGCACGGCCCGCACCTCCGTCCGCGACAACTCCGAGCGCGACGGCCAGCAGGTCGCCGGCAAGACGGGTACCTCCGACGACAACAAGTCGGCCTGGTTCACCGGCTACACGCCCGACCTGGTCACCTCGGTCGGCCTGTTCGGCGAGGACGCGAAGACCGGCGCGCAGACCAAGATGTACGGCGCCGGCGGCCTCGACCGGGTCAACGGCGGTGGCTTCCCGGCGCAGATCTGGGCGGCGTACACCTTCGGCGTCTCGGCCAAGAACTCCAAGTTCGACCTGGACACCGACCAGGGCGCGGCGGTCCAGCCGACGAAGTCGCCGACCCCGACCCGCACCGCCACCCGGACCCCGACCAAGGAGCCGACCACCGAGCCTCCGTCGACGGAACCCGAGACCTCGGAACCGGCGACGACCTCGCCCCCGCCCCAGACCCCGTCGTCGACTCCGACGACCCGACCGCCGACAACCCCGACGACGTCACCCCCGGCGGACGACACCACCCCGGAGGACCCGCTGGACCCGAGGGACGACGACAACCTCTAGCAACAGCAAGGGGCGCCCGGTGCGTACCGGGCGCCCCTTGACGTACCCAGGGGCGCGGGAACTGCGCGACAAGCCCCAACGAACCCGCAGCCGCCCTACGACCAAAACCCCCGCGGCGCCAGCGAACCCCGCCCCACCGCCGGAGGCATCAGGCCTCAGCTGCTGTTCAGCTCGAACCAGACGACCTTCCCCGTGCTCAGCCGCGTCGCCCCCCACCGCCGGGCCAGCCGGTTCACCAGGTACAGACCGCGTCCGCCCTCGTCCGTGGCACGAGCCTGCCGCAGCCGGGGAAGTTGCGGAACGTCGTCCCCGACCTCGCAGCGCAGCACGTCCGTCCGCAGCAGTCGCAGCGTGATCGGCCGGGTCGCATAGCGCACGGCGTTCGTCACGACCTCGCTGACCAGCAGCTCCACGGAGTCGGTGATGTCCTCCATGCCCCAGCGGGACAGCGCCCGCCGGGCCAGCCGCCGGGCCCGTCCGGGGGCCGCGTCCTCCGGCTCCAGGAACCAGTACGCCACGTCACTCGGCGCGATCCCGTCGAAACGGGCGGCGAGCAGGGCGATGTCGTCGTCCCGGTCGCCCGGGCCGAGCATGTCGAGCACCTCGTCGCACAGCGCTTCCAGGGGCGGCGGATGGTCGGGTCCCGTGAGCTGCGCGGTGGCGGCGAGCTTCTCCCGCAGCTGCTCTATCCCGGTCCACACGTCCCTGAGGCGCGATTCGACGAGCCCGTCCGTGTACAGGAGCAGGGTCGCGCCGGCCGGGGCGTCCAGCTCCACGGCCTCGAAGTCGACACCCCCGACCCCGATGGGCGCGCCCGGCGGCACCCGCAGCACCTCGGCACGGCCGCCCAGGTGCAGCAGGACCGGCGGGGGATGGCCGGCGTTGGCGATGGTGATCCGGTGCGAGACCGGGTCGTAGACGGCGTACAGACAGGTCGCCATGCGGTCGGTGCCGAGCCGCTGGGCCTGTTCGTCGAGGTGGTGCAGGACCTCCTGCGGCGGCAGGTCGAGCCCGGCGAGGGTCTGCGCGGTGGTCCGCAGCTGGCCCATGATCGCGGCGGACGTCATGGAGTGCCCCATGACGTCGCCCACCACCAGCGCCACGCGACTGCCCGGCAGCGGGATCGCGTCGTACCAGTCGCCGCCGACCCGCGCGGTCTCGGCGGCCGGCAGATACCGGGACGCCAGACGCACACCCGTGGGCCGCGGCAGCGTCTCCGGCAGCATGGTGCGCTGCAACTCGTCGGCGATGTACGCCTCACGGCCGTACAGCACCGCCTTGTCGATGCCGAGCGCGCTGTGCGTGGCGAGCTGGGCGGCGACCAGCAGGTCGTCCGGCTCGAAGGCGATGCGCTCCGGGCGGCGCAGGAACAGCGCGGCACCGATCACCCGGCGCCGGCCGCGCAGCGGCGCGAGGATCGCGCGCTCTCCGGCGGGTACCGCGAACTCGGAGCTCTCGCCGAGGAGTTCGGCCAGCGCGGCGCGTACGTCCGGGGTGTCGGTGAAGACGGGGCGCACCCCGCGCAGCACCTCGGCGAGCGCGCTGCCGGGCCGTACCTCGCACAGTTCGGTGCCGATCGTGTTCAGCTCGGGCTGATCCGGCACCGGCACCGGCAGGATCCCGTCCTCCAGGTCCCGCTCCTGCGGGATCCGGTCGGTCCGGCGCAGCCGCAGCACCAGTGGCCCGGTGGGCCGTTCGTCGCCGACCGGCAGCGGGTCGCGCAGATAGACGAGGATCGCGTCGGAGAAGGTCGGCACGGTCGCCCGGCACAGCCCCATCACGATCTCGTCGAGGTCGATGCCACGGGCGATCCGCCGGGTCGCGGCTCCCACGAACCGCAGCCGGTCCCCGTCCCGCCGCATCGGCGTGGGCCGGCCGGGCGGCAGCCCTTGTCCGGTACGGCGCTCCGCGCCTGTGCCGCCGTCGGTGCCCGGCTGGGCCGGGATCGTCTCCGGCACGGGCCGCGGACGGTGCGTGTCGGACTCCGCGGAGGCGGCGGGCTGGGAGTGCTCGGGGTCGGTACCTACGGCTCTGGTGTCCTTACCGCTCGATGTCGTCGTGCCGGGACCGGCGGGCGGCGTCTCGCCGCCGCGTGCCTGTGCCGGTAAGACGCCGGCGCCGGGCGCGTGCGACGGCGTATCGGCGCTGTGCGCAGGCGACGGCGTCGGGGTACGCAGGAGCGCCCCGCGGGGATCCGCGGGGGCGACGCCCGGCTGGGGGCGTTCGAAGGAGGTCGGCTGCTCCGTCACGCGTGTCGAATCCGTCCGTCCGGCGCTGAATGCCGCGCGTGCAGTTGGTCCCGCCGAAAACCCGATACCCGGAATACGTGTCCCAGGAACGGATTTCCCGCGTGGTCAGAGGCTGTTTCTGTGCCACCGGCGAAAAAACCGCCGTCGGCACCGGTGTTGCCCTCGTACCCCTCGCTCACGTCCTGCCGCCCCTCGGTGACGATCGGTCAAGCCCAGCGCATGCCCCCGAAGTTGCCAGTGCGCGCCCTTGCGGAGGACGATCCTACGTTTCTTGCCCGGGGGCGCATCAAGGGTCTCACGACGACATGTGCGCGGGCGTGCGATCCCAGTCCTCCGGCAGGGCCGGGACACTCCAGGACGGATCGGGACGCCAGTGCTGCCAGCCGTCCGAGAACGGCGGCCCCCAGTCCCGGATCACGTCCACCACACGGTGGCCAGCCTCCCGCACCTTCCGCGCTTGCTGGTCGTCCATCAGCCCGTCCCGCTGGGCCTGCGCGAACTCGTCCTCGTCCAGCCAGCGCCAACTGCGGTCGGAATGGACGGAGATGTCGAGAAAGTGATCCTCGGAGTCCACCCCGCCCGCCCAACGCGCCAGTGGCTCCTCCAGGTTCACGTACCAGTTCTTGAACCGCCAGCCCGGTTCCCAGAACAGCCACACCGACCACGGCTCACCCGGCCGTGCGAGCTTCAGCACACCCGTCCCGAACCACCGGTCGCGCTGCACGGACCGCGGCTTGGTGTAGCGGCTCTCCAACGGCTCGACGTGCACGGGCGTACCGTCCGCGAGCACCGGCTTCACACACTCGGTGCCCGGAGCCATCCACACGGCGAGCAGTTCGCTGTCGTCCCGTACGACGGTGACGGGACGCACGATGTGGAACCCCGCGCCGCCGTTCTCCCGGTAACGCCACAGAATGTGACTGCCCGGCGCCCAGAACACCGCCGACCCGCCCGCGCCCACGTCGGCTCTCACCGCTCCACCGTCTGCCATGCACAGATATTAGGTGCCATAGGCATACGACGCTGCGGCGCGTGTCACGGTTCACGCGCGGGGCGCGACGGGTGCGCGATTGGTTACGGGTGCGTCATCCGCAGGACATCCAGCGCCTCGTCGAGTTGCTCGGCCGTGAGGTCGCCACGCTCCACGTACCCGTTCTCGACGACGACCTGACGGATGGTCTTCCGCTCCGCCAGCGCCTTCTTGGCGACCTTCGCGGCCTCTTCGTACCCGATGTACTTGTTGAGCGGGGTCACCACGGAGGGCGACGACTCGGCGTACTCGCGTGCCCGGTCCCGGTGGGCGACGACGCCGTCCACGGTCCGGTCGGCGAGCAGCCGCGACACGTTGGCGAGCAGCCGGATCGATTCCAGGACGTTCTTGGCGATGACGGGCAGCATCACGTTCAGTTCGAAGTTGCCGGCGGCTCCGGCGGTGGCGACGGTCGCGTCATTGCCGACGACCTGGGCGCAGACCATGAGCACGGCTTCCGGGATCACCGGATTGACCTTGCCGGGCATGATCGAGGACCCGGGCTGGAGGTCGGGGAGACTGATCTCGGCGAGGCCGGTGCGCGGACCGGAGGCCATCCACCGCAGGTCGTTGGCGATCTTCGTCAGCCCGACGGCGATGGTCCTCAGCTGCCCGCTGGTCTCGACGATCCCGTCCCGGGCACCCTGCGCCTCGAAGTGGTCGCGGGCCTCGGTGAGCGGCAGCCCGGTGGTGCGGGCGACTTCCGCGATGACGGCGGCGGAGAAGCCGGGGGGCGTGTTGATCCCGGTCCCGACGGCGGTCCCCCCGAGCGGCAGCTCGGCAAGGCGCGGGAGGGAGGCCCGCAGCCGCTCGACGCCGTACCGCACCTGCGCCGCGTACCCCCCGAACTCCTGCCCCAGCGTCACCGGTGTGGCGTCCATGAGGTGGGTCCGCCCCGACTTCACGACGTCGGCGAACTCGTCCGACTTGCGGGCGAGGGAGTCGGCGAGGTGCTGGAGCGCCGGGACGAGATCCCGGGTGACCGCGGCGGTGGCGGCGATGTGGATCGACGAGGGGAACACGTCGTTGGACGACTGGGACGCGTTGACGTGGTCGTTGGGGTGGACGTCCCTGCCCAGCCGCTCGGTCGCGAGCGTGGCGATGACCTCGTTGGTGTTCATGTTGGACGAGGTCCCGGACCCGGTTTGGAACACGTCCACCGGGAAGTGCTCGTCCCAGTCCCCCCGGGCGACCTCGTCGGCCGCCTCCTGGATGCCCTCGGCGATGTCCTTGTCCAGCACCCCCAGACCGGCGTTGACCTTGGCGGCGGCTCCCTTGATGCGGGCGAGCGCTTCGATGTGGGCCCGTTCGATCCGTTGCCCGGAGACCGGGAAGTTCTCCACGGCCCGCTGCGTCTGGGCCCGCCACTTCGCGTCGGCGGGCACCCGCACCTCGCCCATGGAGTCGTGCTCGGTCCGGTAGCGCTGGTTGCCGTCGTCGGCAGTCGTCGTCATCGTCGTACCTCCGGTAGGAGAGCATGGCCGCGCGAGGGCGTATTCCCCTGCTGGTTCCCCTGCCAGCATGATCTTCACGGCCCGGCTTGTCCTGCCCGGCCACCCGAGGAGCCACGCCGGCGCTTGTTCTTCGGGCGCCACCACTCCCAGCCCGTCCGGCGTTTGAGGACGAGGCCGTCAGGCCGAACGGGGTCTGGGGCGGAGCCCCAGGGGACGGGACGGGCAGGGGCGGCGGGGGCGAAAGAATCCCCCGGCGCCCCCGTGGCACTACGCCAGCCCGGGCCCCCGCACCGGGATCGAAGTGAAGGTCGGCGCCGGGGCGGGATCCTGGAAGAAGTCGTTGCCCTTGTCGTCGACGACGATGAACGCCGGGAAGTCCTCGACCTCGATCTTCCAGACGGCCTCCATGCCGAGCTCCTCGTACTCGACGACCTCGACCTTCTTGATGCAGTCCTGGGCGAGGCGGGCGGCGGGGCCGCCGATGGAGCCGAGGTAGAAGCCGCCGTGGGTGTCGCACGCGTTGGTGACCTGGGCGGACCGGTTGCCCTTGGCCAGCATCACCTTGGAGCCGCCGGCGGCCTGGAACTGCTCGACGTAGGAGTCCATGCGGCCGGCCGTGGTCGGGCCGAAGGAACCGGACGCGTAGCCCTGCGGGGTCTTCGCGGGGCCCGCGTAGTACACGGGGTGGTCCTTCAGGTACTGCGGCATCTCCTCGCCCGCGTCCAGCCGCTCCTTGATCTTGGCGTGCGCGATGTCGCGGGCCACGACCAGCGGACCGGTGAGCGAGAGGCGGGTCTTGACGGGGTACTTGGTCAGCTCGGCGAGGATGTCGTCCATCGGCTGGTTCAGGTCGATCTTGACGACGTCACCCTCGGTCTCCAGGTGCTCGTCCGTCGTCTCCGGCAGGAAGCGCGCCGGGTCGGTCTCCAGCTGCTCCAGGAAGACGCCCTCGGCGGTGATCTTCGCGACCGCCTGACGGTCGGCGGAGCAGGACACGGCGATGGCGACCGGGCAGGACGCGCCGTGCCGGGGCAGGCGCACCACGCGGACGTCGTGGCAGAAGTACTTGCCGCCGAACTGCGCCCCGATGCCGATCTTCTGCGTCAGCTCGAAGACCTTCTCCTCCAGCTCCTTGTCCCGGAAGCCGTGGCCCAGCTCCGAGCCCTCGGCGGGGATCTCGTCCAGGTAGTGCGCGGAGGCGTACTTGGCCGTCTTCAGCGCGTACTCGGCGGACGTACCGCCGACGACGATCGCGAGGTGGTACGGCGGGCAGGCCGCGGTACCCAGCGAACGGATCTTCTCCTCCAGGAACTTCATCATGGAGGACTCGTTCAGGACGGCCTTCGTCTCCTGGTAGAGGAAGGACTTGTTGGCGCTGCCGCCGCCCTTCGCCATGAACAGGAACTTGTAGGCGCCGCCGTCCGTCGCGTACAGCTCGATCTGCGCCGGCAGGTTGGAGCCGGTGTTCTTCTCGTCCCACATGGTGAGCGGGGCCATCTGCGAGTAGCGCAGGTTCAGGTTCAGGTACGCGTCGTAGATGCCGCGGGACAGGGCCGCCTCGTCGCCGCCCTCGGTGAGCACGTTCTGGCCGCGCTTGCCCATCACGATCGCCGTGCCGGTGTCCTGGCACATGGGCAGGACGCCCGCGGCCGCGATGTTCGCGTTCTTCAGCAGGTCCAGCGCCACGAACTTGTCGTTGCTCGACGCCTCGGGGTCGTCGATGATCCGGCGCAGCTGGGCCAGGTGGGCCGGGCGCAGATAGTGCTGGATGTCGTGGATGGCCTCCTCGGCGAGCTTGCGCAGCGCCTGGGGCTCGACCTTGAGGAACGTCCGCCCGTCGGCCTCGAAAGTGGAGACACCCTCGGAGGTCACCAGCCTGTACGGGGTTGTGTCCTCTCCCATGGGGAGCAGATCGGTGTACGCGAACTCAGGCATCTCGCCCATTCCTCACTCGACAGACGGCCGCTGGCCTCCATTGGCAGCGCCCACCAGCGTAGAACCTGCCGCTGACAGCGGTCTTGTGAGGTAGGGCTCAGTTGGCCGGATCGAGCCGGGTCAAGGTTGTCCACAGCCCCTAGTCGCGATCTATCGCGTTTGGGTACGCTGCTGCCGTGGACCTTCAGAAGCACACCGAACCGCAGGTGCCGTCGGCCGAACTCCGCGCCTCGGACGCCGACCGCGACCGGATCGCCGACATCCTGCGCGAGGCCCTCGCGGAGGGCCGCCTCACCGCCGACGAGCACGCCGAGCGCGTCGAGGGGGTGCTGAACGCCAAGACGGTGGGCGAGCTGGAGGTCTTCATCCGGGACCTGCCGGCCGCCCACGAGCGCCGGGCCACCCCTGCCTACAGCCCGGCCCCGAACCGTCCCACGGACGCGATCCCGCACGACCCGGACGACAACGTGGTCGCGGTCTTCAGCAGCGCCGTCCGCAAGGGCCGCTGGCGAGCGGGCCGCCGTATCCACGCGTACGCGGTCTTCGGCAGCGTCGAGATCGACCTCAGCGAGGCGATCTTCGAGTACCGGCAGGTCGTCATCAAGGCGATCTCGGTCTTCGGCAACGTCGAGGTCCGCGTCCCGGAGAACGTCTCGCTGCGCGGCACCGGCGGTGGCGTCCTCGGCAACTTCGAGGTGGACACGCTGGATTCGGCCGACCCCGAGGCCCCCGTGGTCTACGTGGACGGCTGGGCCGTGCTCGGCAACATCGAGGGCAGACCCAAGCGCGGCAAGCTCGTCGCGGACATCCTGGACCGAGTGCACCGCAAGGTCGACAGGAGTTTGCGCAAGCACCTGGATCATTGACGGTCGCGAATTCGGCGGCGTGCGAAGCGGAGGGATCGCCGTCCGTCGCGCCTGAGAGCGCGTACAGGCCCCCGAATCCCGGCGGTTGGGGACTCAGTGCATAGGCGCGCGCACAGCGGGTAGGCCTTGCTGCATCGTCGCTCGCTCGCGAAGCCGTCGTCAGGAGTAGACCGTGCTGCAACCGCCGCATTCGTCCCTGCAGGTCGCTGCCGTTCCGGCCCAGCGGGTGCCAGTGCGGGACAGGGACCAAGACGCACCCTGGCACACCGAGGCGGTGTGCCGGCGCGACGAGGCCGGCCTGTTCTTCGCACCGTCCAAGGAACCCACCGCCGCCCGGCTCTCCCGCGAGGAGGCCGCGAAGCGCGTCTGCGGGCGCTGTCCGGTCATGGTCGAGTGCCGCGAGCACGCGCTCCTGCAACCGGAGCCGTACGGCGTCTGGGGCGGCCTGACCGCCGCGGAACGCCGTGTGGTGCTGGCCCGGCGCCGCCGCCGCGACCTGGAGCTGAAAAAGGCGACGAGGCCGGCGGACCACATAGCGGCCGCGGGCTGACCGGCCCGCCCGACATACGCCGAGGGGCGCCCCCACCGCACCGGGGGCGCCCCTTCGACGCTGGACGGGGAGGTGGCATACCCCCCGGCGAACGTACTTGCGAACCTTGTTCCGAACCTACTTCGCCTTGTCGAAGTCGATCGCGCTGTAGGCCCGCAGCTTGCTCAGCCGATGCTCGGAGTCGATCCTGCGCACCGTCCCCGACTTCGACCGCATCACGATCGAGTCGGTGGTCGCGGTCTCCGACCGGTACCGCACGCCCCGCAGCAGCTCACCGTCGGTGATGCCGGTCGCCACGAAGAACACGTTCTCGCCGGAGACCAGGTCGTCGGTCGTCAGCACGCGGTCCAGGTCATGCCCGGCGTCGATGGCCCGCTGCCGCTCCTCGTCGTCCTTCGGCCACAGCTTGCCCTGGATCGTGCCGCCCAGGCACTTCACGGCACAGGCGGAGATGATGCCCTCCGGGGTGCCGCCGACGCCGAGCAGCAGGTCGACGCCGGTGCCCTCGCGCAGCGCCAGGATCGAGCCGGCCACGTCGCCGTCGGAGATCAGCCTGATGCGCGCGCCGGTCTCCCGGACCTCCTCGATGAGGCCCTGGTGCCGCGGCCGGTCCAGGATGACGACGGTGACGTCCTCGGGCGTGGACCGCTTGGCCTTGGCGACCCGGCGGATGTTCACGGACACGGGCGCGTTGATGTCGACGAAGTCGGCGGCCTCGGGGCCGGTCACCAGCTTGTCCATGTAGAAGACGGCGGACGGGTCGAACATCGACCCGCGGTCGGCGGCGGCCAGCACGGCGATCGCGTTGGTCATGCCCTTCGCGGTCAGCGTGGTCCCGTCGATCGGGTCGACGGCGATGTCGCACTCGGGCCCGGTCCCGTCGCCGACGCGCTCCCCGTTGAAGAGCATCGGGGCCTCGTCCTTCTCGCCCTCCCCGATGACAACCACGCCGTTCATCGAGACGGTGGAGACGAGCGTCCGCATGGCCCGAACCGCGGCACCGTCGGCGCCGTTCTTGTCGCCGCGCCCGACCCAGCGGCCCGCGGCCATGGCCGCGGCTTCGGTCACCCGGACGAGTTCCAGGGCGAGGTTGCGGTCGGGAGCTTCGGAGGGAACCTCGAGCTCGGACGGCAGATGATGATGCTCGGTCATCGGAGCGCACCTTTCTGATACGGCGACGGCCGGATGAGGGTATGGGCCAGACTCTATCGTCAGGCAGACAAAATGAGCAGGGGGCCCCACGGATGAGCGGACCAGGGCACCTGCGACGATAGGGACGTGGCAGGTTCGAACGGTAAGCAGAAGACGGTCCGGGACATGATCCTCTCCCTGGGTCTGATCGGGCTCATGGCGGGTGTCATCTACCTCTTCATCCCTCATGACGACTCCGATCCGGAGATCAAGAAGGTCGACTACCGCGTCGAGCTGCTCACGGCACGCCGCGCCGCGTCCTACCCGGTGGCGGCGCCCGAGGGCCTCCCCGCCGGCTGGAAGGCCACCTCCGTCCGCTACCAGGGCGACAACTTCGACATGTGGCACCTGGGCTTCCACGCGCCCGACGGGGAGTACGTCCAGGTCGAGCAGTCGACTCAGAAGCCGTCGACGTTCATCGACGAAGCCAGCCAGGGCGGCAAGGCGACGAAGACCACCGAGGAGATCGGCGGCCGGACCTGGACGCGGTACACCGGCGGCCGCTACGACGCGCTCGTCCACCTGGGCGACGGGGCGACGACGGTGGTGGCGGGCACGGGTCCGTTCGAGCGGCTGACGGAGATGGCCGGGGCGCTCAGGACGGCGTGAGCGCCGAGGACGCGAAGAAGGCCCCCGGCGTTGCCGGGGGCCTCTTGCGTGATCTTGCACCGCTCAGTCGCGGACCGCTCAGACCGTGGTGACGACCTCGTCGTACGCCAGGCGGGGGGAGCGCGGGAACCAGGCGTCCTCGCCCGGCTTGCCGATGTTGACGACCATCAGCGGGGTGTGGTCGTCGTCGAGGAACTCCTTGCGGACGCCCTCGAAGTCCAGGCCGGTCATCGGGCCGGCGGCGAGGCCCGCGGCACGGACGCCGATGATGAAGTACGCGGCCTGCAGGCCGGCGTTCAGCGCGGCGGCACCCTCACGGGCGGAGCGCTCGCCGAAGAAGACGTCCTTGGCCTGCGGGAAGTGCGGGAAGAGCTCCGGGAGCTCCTCGTGGAACTCGTTGTCCGCGGAGAGGATTGCGACCAGCGGGGCGGTGGCCGTCTTGGGCTGGTTGCCCTCGGCCATGTGCTGGACCAGGCGCTCACGGGCCTCGGCGGAGCGGACCAGGGTGACGCGCAGCGGGGACTGGTTGAAGGCGGTCGGGCCGTACTTGACCAGGTCGTAGATCGCCTGCACCTGCTCGTCGGTCACCGGCTCGTCGGTGAAGGTGTTCGCGGTACGGGCCTCACGGAACAGGAGGTCCTGGGCGGCGGGGTCAAGGACGAGAGACATGGATGAACCTTTTCGAGACGTACGTCGGGCCCGGGGGCCGGACCGGCTGACGTCAACGACCGTACGCGAATGAAGTTCAACCTTCAACAAAAACCGGATCGCGGTGATCCGCCTCACAGGACCGGAGGTCTCGGTCCCGTCCCCTGGCTGCCTCGCGCCTGCCCTCGGCTCGCTACTCGGCGTCCCCGGCGTCCTCCCGGCCGGCCGGCTCCTCCTCCGCGAGGGCCGCGTCCAGCCGCGCCCGCGCCCCCTCCAGCCAGCGCCGGCACACCTTCGCCAGCTCCTCGCCCCGCTCCCACAGAGCGAGGGACTCCTCCAACGTCGTACCGCCCGCCTCCAGCCGCCGCACCACGTCGATCAGCTCGTCCCGCGCCTGCTCGTACCCGAGCGCCTCATCCACCTTGCTGCTCATCCGCCCACCCTAGGGCCTGTCCGGCGGCCCACCCCGGGGCCGCGGGGCCTGGCACGCACATCTGCCGCGTTGTCGTCAGTCGCCGACTCCCCCGCTCTCGACTTCGCTCGAGCGGGGGGACCCCCATCGCGTCGACTCCCTCCTCCGTCTTGCAGCTGCACGCACCAGGCCCCGCTCACCCGTGCCTATTCGGCGCCGTGAGCCGGCGTCGGGCTGGTCCGCCGGAACGGCCCTGCATCGACTCGAACGACGAACTCACCCTCGGCGACCCGTGCCCGCAGGACCTCGTCGCCCGTGACCTCGTCGGGGTCGCGGACGACGTGGCCGTCGGTCTTCTGGAGCACGGCGTACCCCCGCTTGAGGGTGGCGGCGGGGGAGAGGGCCACCACGCGTGCGTGCGTGTGCGTCAGCTCGGAGTCGGCGCGGTCGAGATGGTGGCCGAGGGTGCGCCGGCCGCGGTCGAGCAGGGCCCCTACCTGGTCCGCCCGCTCGTCGATCATCCGGTGCGGATCCTCTATCACCGGCCGGGCGAGCGCCTGGGCGAGCCCGCGTTCCTCCCGGTCGACGAACGCCTGCACGCACCGCCGGGCCCGGTCCCGCAGCATCCGCACCCGCTCGAACTCCTCACCGACGTCCGGTACGACCTTCTTGGCGGCGTCGGTCGGGGTGGAGGCGCGCACATCGGCGACGTAGTCGAGGAGCGGGGTGTCGGGTTCGTGCCCGATGGCGGACACGACGGGCGTACGGCAGCTCGCGACGACCCTGATCAACTGCTCGTCGGAGAACGGCAGGAGATCCTCCACGCTGCCGCCCCCACGCGCGACGACGATCACGTCCACCTCGTCGATCTCGTCGAGCTCCTTCACCGCCTGCACGACCTGCGGCACGGCGTGCACCCCCTGCACGGCCACGTTGCGCACCTCGAAGCGGACGGCGGGCCAGCGGTGCCGGGCGTTCTCCAGCACGTCCCGCTCCGCGGCGGACGCCCGCCCGCAGACCAGCCCGACGAGCTGGGGCAGGAAGGGCAGCGGCTTCTTGCGCTCCGGCGCGAACAGCCCCTCGGCGGCGAGGGCCTTCTTCAACTGTTCGAGCCGGGCGAGCAGTTCGCCGACGCCGACCGGCCTTATCTCCGCGGCCCGCAACGAGAGCTGCCCGCGCGGGGCGTACCACTCCGGCTTCGCGAGGACGACGACCCGCGCACCCTCGCTGACGACATCGGCGACGGCGTCGAACACCTGCCGATAACAGGTCACGCTCACCGAGATGTCGTACGACGGATCCCGCAACGTGAGGAAGACGACCCCCGCCCCCGGCCGCCGCGACAACTGGGTGATCTGCCCCTCCACCCACACCGCCCCGAGCCGGTCGATCCACCCTCCGATGAGCCGGGAGATCTCACCGACGGGCAGGGGCGCTTCGGGGGACGTGTTGACTGCCATGCCGCGAGCGTATCGGCCGCGTACGACAACGCCCGGTCGTGCGTCGCCCGTCTCGCGAGAGCCCCGTCCGTGTGGTCCTCGCCACCACGCCCGCCCCGGTCACCGTCGCTCTCCCCACCAACCCGACACACCGGCGATCTTCGACCCGCCGAACGCGGCCTTACGATGGGGTGCATGACTGCTTCGCCTGGCCGCCGTGTCCTGCTCGCCGCCCCCCGTGGCTACTGCGCGGGTGTGGACCGCGCCGTGATCGCCGTCGAGAAAGCCCTGGAGCAGTACGGCGCTCCGGTCTACGTCCGGCACGAGATCGTCCACAACAAGTACGTCGTGCAGACCCTGGAGAAGAAGGGAGCCATCTTCGTCGAGCAGACGGAGGAGGTGCCCCCGGGCAACATCGTCATGTTCTCGGCGCACGGCGTCGCCCCGACCGTCCACGAAGAGGCCCAGCAGGGCCGGCTCGCCACCATCGACGCGACCTGCCCGCTGGTCACCAAGGTCCACAAGGAAGCCGTCCGCTTCGCGAGCGAGGACTACGACATCCTCCTGATCGGGCACGAGGGCCACGAGGAGGTCATCGGCACCTCCGGCGAGGCCCCCGACCACATCCAGCTCGTCGACGGTCCCGCCGACGTCGCCAAGGTCGAGGTCCGCGACGAGTCGAAGGTCGTCTGGCTCTCCCAGACCACCCTCTCCGTCGACGAGACCATGGAGACCGTCGACGCCCTGAAGGAGAAGTTCCCGCAGCTCATCTCCCCGCCCAGCGACGACATCTGCTACGCCACGCAGAACCGTCAGCTCGCCGTGAAGCAGATGGGCGCCGAGGCCGAGCTGGTGATCGTCGTCGGCTCCCGCAACTCCTCCAACTCCAAGCGCCTGGTCGAGGTCGCCAAGCTCGCGGGCTCGCGCGAGGCATACCTGGTGGACTTCGCCGACGAGATCGACGAGGCGTGGCTGGAGGGCGTGTCCACGGTCGGCGTCACCTCCGGTGCCTCCGTGCCGGAGATCCTGGTCGAACAGGTGCTGGAGTGGCTGTCGCAGCGCGGCTTCGAGGACGTCGAGCTGGTCAAGGCGGCCGAGGAGTCCATCATCTTCTCCCTGCCGAAGGAGCTGCGCCGTGACCTCCGCGAGGAGGCGGCGACGCTCATGGAGCAGCGTGGTGGATCCGGTGCGGGTGGTGTGTGAGAAGGCCTCGACCGATGCGTGAAAGCACCTCGGCCGAATAACTGTCCGTCGTCCGTCGTAACGTAGAGCCATGCAGATCTTCGGCGTGGACATCGGTGGATCCGGGATCAAGGGCGCTCCTGTGGACCTGGACAGGGGCGACCTGGCGGACGAGCGTTTCAAGGTGCTGACTCCGCACCCGGCGACCCCGGACGGAGTGGCCGACGGCGTCAAGCAGGTCGTCGAGCACTTCGGCTGGACCGGGCCGGTCGGGCTCACCTTCCCGGGCGTGGTCACCGGCGGAGCCACGATCCGTACGGCGGCCAACGTCGACAAGGACTGGATCGACAAGGACGCGCGCGCGTTGTTCAGCGACCGTCTGGGCGGCCTGCCGGTGACGGTGGTCAACGACGCGGACGCGGCGGGCGTCGCCGAGATGCACTTCGGCGCCGGGCAGGGCCGCAAGGGCACGGTCGTCCTGCTCACCTTCGGCACGGGCATCGGCAGCGCCGTCTTCGTCGACGGTGTCCTCGTCCCCAACACCGAGCTCGGTCACCTGGAACTGCACGGGCACGACGCGGAGAAGCGCGCCTCCAGCAAGGCCAGGGAGGACGAGGACCTGACGTGGGAGCACTGGGCCCAGCGCGTCCAGAAGTACCTCGCCCACGTCGAGATGCTCTTCTCACCGGAGCTGTTCATCATCGGCGGCGGCGTCAGCCGCAAGTCACAGAAGTTCCTGCACCACATCGAGGGCATCAAGGCGGAGATCGTCCCGGCGCAGCTGCTGAACAACGCGGGGATCGTGGGGGCGGCGATGCACGCGGCGGAGGGGAACTAGGGATCACACGGGCGGGCGGTTTCTCGCGGCCCGGCGGTTCATCAGGCGGATCTTCCGCACCGTCGCGATCAGACCGGCGATGAGCGTGCCTCCGTACAGCCACCCGGCCTGTGTCGCGAGCGCCGTGAACAGCCCCATCAGCCGCCCGCCGATCCCGCCGCCCCCGGTCTCGGCCACGGGGAGGAGCCCCACGGCGAAGGCGATCGGTACCACGATGGGGGCGGTCAGCAGATCGCCCCGCCGGATCCACACGGCGGTCACGACGCACACCGGCAGGAACAGGACGCCGTACACCGTGAGCGAGGCCCCGAACAGCAGGTGGTCGAGGGAGCCGAGCGCGAACATCAGCGCCATGCAGAACAGCCCGCCGCCGAGCCCGGTCAGCCGCGGGTTGGGCACCCGGCGTACGGCCTGGACGATCGGCGGGGCGGTGGGCCGTACCGCCGCGGGCCGTCGTGGCGGCACACCACCGCGTGCCGACGGCGAGCCGGTTCTGCCGGCCTTCGCGCTCCGCGCCGCCTGGGGCGGCAGGGGCGGCGGCACACCGCGGCGCGTTCCGACGTGCGGGGATCGTGTCCTGTGTTGCTCCACTGGACCAACTTAGGTCGTTTTATGTGTCGAATGGCCTCTCAGACACGCCGTCGAGCGGACCTTGGCCAAGCGTTCGATACGTCGCCGGGGCGGGAGCGGGCACGCCGTAGACTGGTGGATCGGCCCCCAGGGGCCTGACGCCAGGGGCCCGCCCCCGGTCCTCTCTCGCCAGCCCTCTCACTCCGGGAAGTCGCACCGTGTCGCTCACGATCGGAATCGTCGGACTGCCGAATGTCGGCAAGTCGACCCTGTTCAACGCCCTGACCAAGAACGACGTGCTGGCGGCCAACTACCCGTTCGCCACCATCGAGCCGAACGTCGGCGTCGTGGGCGTCCCGGACGCCCGGCTGACCAAGTTGGCCGAGATCTTCTCCTCCCAGCGGATCCTCCCGGCCACCGTCGACTTCGTCGACATCGCGGGCATCGTTAAGGGCGCCTCCGAGGGCGAGGGCCTGGGCAACAAGTTCCTGGCGAACATCCGTGAGTCCGACGCGATCTGCCAGGTCATCCGCGCCTTCAAGGACGAGAACGTCGTCCATGTCGACGGCAAGGTCTCGCCCAAGGACGACATCGAGACGATCAACACCGAGCTGATCCTCGCGGACCTCCAGACGATCGAGAAGGTCCTGCCGCGCCTCCAGAAGGAGTCGCGGATCAAGAAGGACATCGCCCCGAAGGTCAAGGCCGTCGAGGAGGCGAAGGAGATCCTGGAGAAGGGCGACACGCTGTTCTCGGCGGGCATCGTCCAGGGCTCCGGCAACGAGGAACTGCTGCACGACCTGCACCTGCTCACCACCAAGCCGTTCCTCTACGTCTTCAACGTCGACGAGGACGAACTGGTCGACGACGACTTCAAGGCCGAGCAGCGTGCCCTGGTCGCCCCCGCCGAGGCGATCTTCCTCAACGCCAAGCTGGAGCAGGACCTCGCCGAGCTCGACGAGGAGGACGCGATGGAGCTCCTGCAGTCCGTCGGCGCCGAGGAGCCCGGCCTCACCACCCTCGCCCGCGTCGGCTTCACCACCCTCGGCCTCCAGACCTACCTGACGGCAGGCCCCAAGGAATCCCGCGCCTGGACCATCAAGAAGGGCGCCACCGCCCCCGAGGCCGCCGGCGTCATCCACACCGACTTCCAGAAGGGCTTCATCAAGGCGGAGGTCATCTCCTTCGGCGACCTGGTGGAGACCGGCTCGGTGGCGGAGGCCCGCGCGAAGGGCAAGGCCCGCATGGAGGGCAAGGACTACGTCATGCAGGACGGGGACGTGGTGGAGTTCCGCTTCAACGTGTGATCACGTCGTTACTGTGCGCTAGATGATTCGTCAAGTGCGCAGGTCGAGCTTCTGGGCGGTCGCCAGCCGCCCGGCCGCCCGGCTCGTCGCCCACGAGGACGTGCCGCGAGCCACCACGGTCATCCTCGGCGGCGTCGGAGCCGCGAACGTGTCGGTGTCCCGCTCGGCACCCTGGTCGGTGACCTCACCGGCTGGCGCATCGCCTTCTCCTCGCTGAGCGCCCCGGCGCTCGTCACACTCATCGCCCTGCTGGCGGTGCTGCCGGGGATGGCCGCCTCGCAGGCCATCCGGCCGAAGCTGCTGATGGAGCACTTCCGCAACCCGGGTGTGCGCGTCGGCATCATCGCGACGGTGCTCATCGTGTTCGGGCACTTCGCCGCCTGCACGTTCGTGAGCCCGGCGCTGCGGAAGCTGTCGGGGATCGACGAGCGCTACGTCGGTCCGCCGCTGTTCGGGTTCGGTGTGGCCGGCATGATCGGCAACTTCGTCGCCGGCTTGGCGATCTCTCGCCGCCGCGCCCCCTGCGGGACTTCTTCGCCTCGACCACGCTCGTGAACGGCATCCCCATTCACGAGGTTTCCCGCTCACTCGGCCACAGGCCCATCAAAGTCACCGTCAGTTCTACGGGCACCTCGTGTCCCGCGCCCGGCAGCGCCGCCGGGAAATCGGCCGGTGCTGATTCGGTGCTGACCTATTGACCGGCCTGCCGCAGGAAGCTGAGGCATTAGGACAATCGGGCTGTTTCTGCCCATATACGATATTCGCCCGGCGGGCAAGTGCATAGACACCTGGACGAGACAGACCAGGGGTGTGCCATGACCATCAAACTCCCGGCGCAGGCCGATGCGCGCCGCGCCGCGCAGCTTCAGGCTCCACCGCCGTCCGTGGTGCTCAGGACCTATCGGAGGCTGCTGCCCCTGCGGATGCGCAGGGCCATGCGGGCCCGGTTCGGTGCGGAGCAGTGGGAGAGGCTGCGGCAGCGGCTGGAGAGACCGGCGTCCTTGGTGCGCGAGGCGCGGCACCGCCGGCTCTGCGCGCGCCTGAAGCGCCTGGGACTGCTGCGGGACGGCGAACGGGTGCCCGTACGGAGCGCCGGAGGGACCCGTATCGCCCTGCTGCAGGAGGGCGTGACGCCCCTTCTGGCCCGGGAGCACAATCTGCGACTGGTGCTGAGCACGCTGGAAAAGGCGGGCGTGGAGCACTTCGTCGTACGCAATGCCGCGAGCACCTCCTCCGCCGTGGGGATCAGCTCCGAAGACCGGGCGGCAGCCGAAAGCGCACTGGTCGCCATGGGCGCGGACGTGCCGGCGTACCTTACGCGGACGGGTGGATCCGAGCGGGCCCGGGACCGGCGCGCCGAACCGGCCGGCTCCCGGCGTTCCTGGCACCGGGCCGCCGGCCGGCAGGTCATCCGCGTCTTCTGCTATCTGGCCGACGCCGCCGCACCCGGCATGGTGCTCGGTGCGGGCTACGGCTGCGACATCGAGGTCTGGCGACCGTCCGAGGGGGGCGCCGAACTCGTGGCGCCGCGCCGCAACCGTACCTGTGAGCGCGTCTGCCGGGAGGCGCCCACGGTCGAGGTTCCCGGTCGCCGCTTCACCCGACTCGCGTCCGAGCACACCCGGCCGCAGCCCGCCACCGTACGCACCCGGCGCGAGTTCGCCGAGCCGGTGCCCGACGACATCCACTTCCCCGTCGACGCCGTGTACACCTGGGTCGACGGCTCCGACCCCGAATGGCAGCGGCGCCGCGCGGCGGTCGTGGGGGAGCCGTACCACCCGCAGGCCGCCAACGCGGCCCGCTATCTCAGCCGCGACGAGCTGCGCTATTCGCTGCGCTCGCTGCACATGTACGCCCCCTGGATCCGGCACGTCTACCTCGTCACCGACCAGCAGGTGCCCGCTTGGCTGGACACCGGACATCCCCGGCTCACGGTCGTCGACCACCGGGAGATCTTCACGGACCCTGCGGTGCTCCCGACGTTCAACTCGCACGCCATCGAGAGCCAGTTGCATCACATCGACGGGCTCGCCGAGCAGTTCCTCTACTTCAACGACGACGTCTTCCTCGGGCGCCCCACGGTGCCGCAGCAGTTCTTCCTGGCCAACGGCATCAGCAAGTTCTTCCTCTCGAAGGCGTTGCTGCCGCCCGTCGGAAGCGCGGGCGCGGACGACGTACCGGTCTCCGCCGCGGGCCTCACCAACCGCCGGCTCCTTCAGGCCCGCTTCGGCAGCAGCATCACCCAGAAGATGAAGCACACACCGTGCGCGCTGCGGCGCAGTGTGCTCGCGGAGATCGAACAGGTCTTCGCGGACGAACACCGGCGCACCGCCGCCCACGCCTTCCGCAGCCCGGACGACATCTCGATCACCAACTCGCTGCACCACTACTACGCATTCCACACGGGCCGGGCCGTGCCCGGCGGCATCCGCTACGACTACATCGACATCTCCCAGCCCGACATCGCCCCGCGGCTGTGCCGTCTGCTGGCCTCCAGATCGAATGTCGCCTTCTGCCTCAACGACACGGTGACCTGCGACGCCGAGCGCCACACCGATGTGGCACTCGTGCAGCGCTTTCTGGACGGCTACTTCCCCACCCCCAGCCCCTTCGAGTACCAGCCCGACCACAAGGAAGCGCTCTCCCTGCCATGCCCCTCGCCATCAGGCTCCCTCACCATTCCGGCGTCCTCGAGGCCGACGGCTCCTATCCACGCGCGCTCAACGTCCTGAGCCGCAAGCAGACCGCCGTACAGCGGCAGCTGCGCCGATCGGGCCTGGCGGGGTACGAGCCCGTGACCCAGGCGACGCTGCTGGCTCTGGCGCAGCAGGCGCCGCCGGGCAGCGCGGTGTACGACGTCGGCGCGCACATCGGGCTCTACGCGGCACTGATCGACGCGGTGTACGGCCACCGGCTGTCGGTGCACGCCTTCGAACCGACACCGGACACGGCACGCATCTGTGGGGACATCCGCCGGCACAACGGCCTCGGCTTCGAGCTGATCACCTCGGCGGTCTCCGACACGCCGGGCACCGCCGAGCTCTATCTGTCCCTGAAGGCCGAATCCTCCAACTCCCTCAACGCCGCGCATCGCAAGCACACCGAGACCGTGAGCGTGCCGGTCACCACGCTGGACGCGTTCACCGAGGAACGGTCGGCCCGGCCCAGCCTCATCAAGATCGATGTGGAGACGCTGGAGGGCCAGGTGCTGGCGGGCGCGCTGGAGACGGTGCGCCGGCACCGGCCCTGGATCGTGCTGGAGATCCTGCCCGGCTCCGACCATGACGCCTTGGGGCGGGCCTTGGATGTGCTCACCGAGCTGGGATACGGACTGCATCTCCTCCAGCCGGAGAGCCCGTGGCCCGGCAGAAACCGCGGCGACTACCGTCGGCACGTGGGCGGTCAGTGCCGCGACTGGCTGCTCGCGCCCGCGCCGCTCACGTACGACTTCCACCTCGCGGTACGCACCTGGCTCAGGGCCATCCTGGCGTGCGACGAGCGCACCAACCTGATGGTCCCCGCCGGTGACTCCTTCCCCCGCGGCTGGAACGCCCCGTATCTGCGGCGCACAAGGTTCACTCCGCGTGAGGACGGGTCATTCTCGCACTGCGAACACGCGACACATGAACATGCGACGTCACCAGTCCCGAGGGCCGAGCGCGTGCGGCTGTCCGAACGCCGCGTACGCGATGAACCGTTCGACGCCACCTTGTGCGAACCGCGCTGATTCTGTGCTGACTTGGATCTCGCAGATGCCCGTTTCAGCGAGTGGGAGCGTTGTGGTCGACGTCCGCTTCAACGTGTGATCGATTCGCCACTCTCCGCCAGGTGATCCGTCAAGCGTCCAGGTCAGCAGGGGGCGGACTCCGTTGAGCCCGCCCCCTTCAGTGTTCACGTGCTGACTTGGTGCTGACTTTCGGCTGCTCCGTTGAGGAGTGAGTGCGGGATCCCGGCCTCCGCGTATGTGCGGAACTTGACCGTGCGGTCGCGGCTAGCGGATTCAGGGGAGACGACCTCGACGGCCAATCGCACTTCGTCCGCGGCGAACAAGGCGCGCACGGTATTCCGTTGTGGTGATCAGTGAACTCGATAACTCCCGATCACTGAGGGCCGTGCCGTCACGCGTCCTGCCGACATGGCTTCGCTCAGATGATGGTGCGACCCTTTGTGTCGGGTCACTGAAATGAAACTGCAGAGATAGGGTGCGCAGTGCGAACTCTCTGCCAATGCGTGTCGACGCTCTTCGGCCGCCTGCGCATCTTGTGGCCTCTCGGAGGAAAGTAGCCGTGCAGATCTGTGTAGTGGCGCTCGGAAAGATCGGCCTGCCGCTGGCTGTCCAGTTCGCTGCAAAAGGCCACCACGTCATCGGCGCCGACGTGGACGGGCACGTCGTGCACCTGGTCAATGAGGGCGTTGAGCCGTTCCCCGGTGAGGCCGGACTCGCTGAGAGGCTCAAGAGCGTCGTCGCGGAGGGGCGGCTGCTGGCCACCACCGACACGACCGCGGCGGTCATGCGGGCCGAGGCGGTAGTCCTGGTCGTTCCGGTATACGTCGACGCCCGGGGCACCCCCGACTTCGGCTGGATGGATACAGCGACGCGGGCTGTGGCACGCGGGCTGCGGCCCGGCACACTCGTGTCGTACGAGACGACACTGCCCGTCGGTACCACGCGAGGGCGCTGGGCGCCCATGCTCGAGCAGGGCAGCGGGCTGACCGCGGGCCGGGACTTCGCTCTGGTCTTCAGCCCCGAACGGGTGCTGACCGGACGTGTATTCGCCGACCTGCGCCGCTACCCCAAGCTGCTCGGCGGCATTGACGCGGCCTCCGCGCGCCGAGGTGTCGAGTTCTACGAGTCCCTCCTCGACTTCGACGTACGCGACGAGCTGCCTCGCCCCAACGGTGTCTGGGACCTCGGCTCGGCAGAGGCCGCGGAGTTCGCGAAGCTGGCCGAGACAACCTACCGTGACGTGAACATCGGGCTGGCGAACCAGTTCGCACGGTTCGCGGACCGCACCAACATCGATGTGGACCTGGTGATCGACGCCTGCAACTCGCAGCCCTACAGCCACATCCACCGGCCCGGCATCGCCGTAGGCGGTCACTGCATTCCCGTCTATCCGCGGATGTACCTGTGGAACGACTCGGACGCGACGGTCGTACGAGAGGCCCGTGCGGCCAATGCCTCGATGCCCGAGTACGCGGTACGGCGGCTTGCGGATGTGTACGGCGACCTGACCGGCGCAGGCGTGCTGGTATTGGGCGCGGCCTATCGGGGCGGCGTCAAGGAGACCGCGTTCTCCGGGGTGTTCCCCGTCGTCGAGGCGCTGCGGTCGCGGGGCGCCGAACCGTACGTGTCCGACCCGCTGTACAGGGCCGATGAGCTGAGCGCACTCGGCCTGCCGCCGTACAGCGGCCAGACAGTCACCGCCGCCGTCATCCAAGCCGACCACGGCGAGTACCGGGAGCTCGGATCCGACCGGTTCCCGCAGGTGCGCGTCGTGGTCGACGGCCGGCGGATCACGGACCCCGATCGATGGGCCGGGGCCGAGGTGATCGTGCTTGGTGCGCCGTCGCCGACGGCTCAGCGGGCCTGAGATCCGCTCATGTGATCTTCCAGCGCCCGCACCACGCGGGGTGCTGCTCTCCCGTCGCCGTACGGCATGCCGCGGGAGCTCTCCGGCGCAGGGCGCAGGACGATGTCGGGCCATGCCTGGGAGCCCGGTTCACGAGGATCCGGCACGAGTGTGTTCCAGCCGCCCCGGAGCGTCTCAGGCCATTCCGTCTCCGTACGGAGTGTCGTGCACACGCGCTCCAACAGGAACGCCTCTTTCTGGAGTCCTCCCGAGTCGGTGATCACGCCGCGTGAGCCGAGCACCGTGCGGATCAGCTCGGCGTAGGGAAGGGGGCGGCTGATACGGAGAGAGCCGTGGTCGAGCTTGATGCCGAAGTCCTCGGCACGTGCGAGCAGCCGGGGATGGGCGGCCAGGGCGACGGGAACCGGCAGACTGGCCAAGGCGTTCACGAGAGCGGCCAGGCGCTCGGGATGATCCGTGTTCTCGGCCCGGTGCAATGTGGCGAAGAGGTAGGGCTCCTGGGCGTCGAGGAAGGCCGGAAGTGCGGCGGTGGCGTTGTCCCTCAGCACCTTGTCCCTGATGCGCAGGCAGACGTCGACCATGACGTCCCCGGTCAGGACCGCGCGGTCGGCCAGGCCCTCGGCTGCCAGGTGGTCCACCGCCTCCTCGGTGGGCGCGAGCAGCAGATCGGCCGCGTGGTCGGTGAGGACGCGGTTGTGCTCCTCGGGCATCCGCCGGTTGAAAGAGCGCAGGCCCGCTTCCAGGTGGGCAACGGGGATGTGCTGCTTGGCCGCGGAAAGGGCGCCGGCAAGAGTTGAGTTGGTGTCTCCGTAAACCAGCACCCATTCGGGATGTGCGGCGGCGATGACGGGATCGAGGGCCGCCAGAATGGTACCGGTCTGCACGCCGTGGGTGCCTGATCCCACGCCCAGGTGCACATGGGGCTCAGGGATGGAGAGGCCGGTGAAGAAGACGTCGGACAGACCGGCGTCGTAGTGCTGGCCGGTGTGGACGATCGTATGATGGTGCTCCGTGTTTCCGAACGCTGCGGCGACTGCGGCAAGCTTCACGAATTGGGGGCGCGCCCCCACTACGCTCATGACCTTCACGGGCTCAACTTTTCTCGGTATTGAGCTGAAAGCTCCGTCAGAATTCCGTCTGTTTCTGCGTAAAGAGTCCCCTTACTCGGGCACTCCCAGAATCCGACCCGATCCGGCAGTGCGCGCAGACGCTCGCCGGCTCGGCCCACCCATCCGATCTGATGGGCAGGGACACCGGCAACGAGGGCGAAATCCGGCACGTCCTTGGTGACGACGGCCCCCGCGGCGACCATCGCCCAGCGGCCGATGCTGACCGGAGCCACACACACTGAGCGCGCGCCAAGTGACGCGCCCTCAGCGACTCGGACGCCGACCGCCTCCCAGTCACCGGCGCGTTTCAGACCTCCGTGCGCGTCGACGGCGCGAGGATTGCGGTCGTTCGTGAGGACGACCGCAGGCCCGACGAAGACGCCGTCGGCCAGCTCGGCAGGCTCATACACCAGCGCATGGTTCTGAATCTTGACCCTGTGGCCGATCTTCACCCCGGGTCCCACGTAGACACCCCGGCCCACGACGCAGTCACAGCCGAGCACGGCTTCCTCGCGAATCTGCGCGAGTTCCCACACGGTGGTACCAGGGCTCAGCACGGCTGACTCGTCGACCTGCGCACCGGGTGCGATCCGCACCTGAGGAAACGCCACCTTCCCGCTGAGGTTCATGTGCTGAGCAACGAGCACAGACCGCTCCGGGTGCGCCTGTCTGAGCCCTCTCCAACTCAGTTCGGTGAGCGGCAAGGTGAGGTGCTGTTCGCCGACCAGGCCTCTGAGCAGGAGGGCACGCGGCAGGCCCGACTCGCGGAAGAACCATTTGAGTTTCTGATCAGTAGGGCGACCGCCGACTTTCTGGCGCGCCGCGAATGGGGCGTCACCGTTTGCGCCTGTCCACTGGACTTCCTGCACCTGGTGGCCGGCTCGCCGAACGGACTGCTTCCTGGCGCTCGGCAGGGGTGCTCGTCACGACCGCTGGGTGACCATTGCCAGGGCCGGCGTGTGCGGGCGTCGCAGGCTCACGGACGCCTTCCTCAGTGCCGAGTCGAGGACGGCCTCCGCCACCTCGACCGTCCTCAGCCCCTGATCGAGAGTGACGATGTCCGTCGCTTTGCCGTCCACGGCATCACGGAACCGCTCGTGCTCGACGAGGAGCGGCTCGCGCTTGGGGATGGCGTAGCGGACCATGTCGCCCTCGGCTACGCCGCGGAAGGCGCGCAGCGCCTCCCACTCGGTGGTCACCGCTCCGTTGGCGTGGAAGGTCAGGTCTGCCGTGAGAGTGTCGGCGACGAGGCAGCCACGCTCGCCGGTCACCGCCGTGTAGCGCTCTTTGTGGGGGCTGAGCCAGTTGACGAGGTGGCTGACCAGGGTGCCGTCGCTGAGGTCGCCGACCACGGAGACCATGTCCTCATGAGGGCGGCCGCTCTTGGACACCGTGCGCGCCGAGACCGAGACGTAGTGGTGGCCGGTGACCCAACCGGTGAGGTCGATGTCGTGGGTTGCCAGGTCCTTGACGACCCCGACGTCGGCGATGCGGTGCGGGAAGGGCCCCTGGCGGCGCGTGACCACTTGGAAGACCTCCCCGAGTTCTCCCGCCTCGAGGCGGGAACGCAGGCTCTGCAGTGCCGGGTTGAACCGCTCGATGTGTCCGACACCGGCGACCAATCCGGCTCTGTCGAAGGCGTCGACCAGCCGTTGTGCGGCCGTCGCTGAGTGGGCGAGCGGCTTCTCGATCAGCGCGGGCACGCCGTTCTCGGCCAAGGCCAGGCCGACCTCCTCGTGCAACGCCGTGGGACAGGCGACCACCGCGTAGTCGAGTCCGAGCGCGAGCAGCTCGGGCAGGGTGGCGACGACGGGGGTGTTCCGGCCGGCCCCCGTGGAATCGCCTGCCGGGTCCATGGCGCCCACCAGCTCGACACCGTCAAGCGACGACAGCACCCGTGCGTGGTTGTGTCCCATGGCTCCAAGACCGATGAGTCCGGCCCGCAGGGTGTGCCGGCTCACCGTACTCCTCCGGCATCGCTCACGGCCTGTGCGATCCGCTCCAACTCGGCCCGCCCCAGGGTCGGGTGAACCGGGAGGGACAGAACCTCGGCAGCTGCCCGATCGGTCTCGGGGAGGGACGGCCTGCCGTGGTCCTGATAGGGCTTGAGTCGGTGGATCGGGGTCGGGTAGTACACCGTGCTGCCGATGCCCTGTCGCGCCAGGTCCTGCTGCACGGAATCCCTCAGACCGCCCGGGATGCGGACCGTGTACTGGTGGTAGACGTGCCGCGCGCCGTCCGCCTCATGCGGAACAGACAGTCCCTCGATGTGGGAGTCGAGCACCTTGGCGTTGGCTCTCCGCTGCTCCGTCCAGGCTGGTAGCTGCTTCAGCTGCTCACGGCCGACGGCCGCCGCGACGTCGGTCATCCGCATGTTGGCCCCGACGATCTCGTTCTCGTATCGCTGCTCCATGCCTTGGTTCCGCAAAAGCCGAAGGGTGCGGGCGAGGTGCGGATCGCCGGTCGAAATGATGCCGCCCTCGAGAGCGTGCATGTTCTTCGTCGGATAGAAGCTGAAGCATCCTGCCTCACCGAAGCTGCCGACGGGGCGGCCGTGCAGCGTGGCTCCGTGCGCTTGGCAGGCGTCCTCCAGTACGGCGAGCCCATGGCGTGCGGCAAGCTCCATCAGCTGGTCCATGGGCGCGGGGTGCCCGTACAGATGCACCGGCATGAGGGCCGCGGTGCGCGGACCGATCATCGCTGACGCGGCGAGCGGGTCGAGGCAGTAGGTGCCAGGCGTGATGTCGGCGAAGACGGGATCGGCGCCTACCAGACGTACTGCGTTGGCGGTCGCCGCGAACGAGAACGAGGGCACCACGACCTCGTCTCCCGGTCCGATGCCCAGGGCCATGAGGCTCAGCTGCAGGGCGGAGGTTCCGGAGTTGACCGCTACGCAGGCGCGTCCGGCGACCAACTCGGAGAACTCGTCTTCAAACGCGGCCACTTCTGGGCCCTGGACGACACGGCCACTACGCAGAACGCGTACGGCCGCAGCGATCTCGGCCTCACCGATCACGGGTCTGGCCGCCGGGATCGATGGAAAGGAGCGGGTCATTGGACTTCTCCGTTCGGGGGGCGAGAGAGAGTCGACCTACGTTCAACTTCTGCTCACCCCACCCGGTTTTCCTGCGCGTCACATATCCACTCTTATGGACGATCAGAGGCGATGCGCGTCGCTTGATTCAGGAACACATCGAGTACACGCGCCAGAATAGGCGTCATCATGGTAAGTACGTGGCTTCACGCAGTGAGCCTTTTTGAGAGATCTAGGCTAGGCCGTTCGGACCAAGTTTCCCGACATCTGGCGTGGTGACGCTTGCAATGCGTCTTAGCGACTGTCATTACTGATCCAAGAAAAATGCTTGGTTGCGGTGGACCCTTTCGATTCATGGGTAGGCAATGAAGGCAGGGAAGGACCCAGTGTGCAGCCGGAAGGGCGCTGTGGAGAGTGCGCGGGCATTCGCGGCTCTGATGTTACGGCGCCGCAACCGGGTCTTCCTCTGGGTTGCCGGAGCCGTCGGTCTGTTGTCCGCCGCGTCGGCCGGTTTCCTGGTGTGGGAGGTCCGCGCGGTCCAGAGCAACCTTGCGGCGGCTCAGGTGGCCACTGACCGACTGCAAACGGAGATGGCCCGTCAGCGCCGGCCCTCAGCCGAGGGGTTGGGCGACATCCGGAGACACACAGCTGCCGCCCGGAGCGCGGCCAGCACGCCGGTGTGGAGCGTGGCCGAGGGCCTCCCGCTGATGGGTCCACCGCTCCGTTCTGCCCGGGGGCTGAGTGTCGCCGCCGACGAGATGGCCACCGGCGTGCTGCCGGAGGCTGTGCGACTGCATCAGATGCTCGCGTCCGGCCGGATCGTGTCCAACGGTCGCGTCGACCTCCGTCGGCTTTCGGCTGCCACGGACCTGCTGGGGAATGTGGACCGTCAGCTGACCGGAATCGAGACGAGTTTGAATGGCCTGCCCGGCTCGACAGTGGTCGGTCGCCTCGACATGGCACGGCAGCGGCTGTCCGACAGAGTGGCACGCCTTTCCGACTCGGTCTCCGAGGCGGAGGCGACGACGCGGCTTCTGATGCCTCTTCTGGGTGCCTCGGGGCCACGCTCCTACTTTCTGGCCTTCCAGAACAATGCCGAGGCCCGGGGCACCGGTGGCCTCGTAGGCACCTTTGGTATCTTGACCGCCGACCGTGGTCGCATCACTTTGCACGACTTTGCGTCGGATGACACGCTGCCGCGCACCTCCACCCCCGTGGCGAACTTCGGACCGGCCTTCGACCGCCGGTACGGAGCCGCTGAGAGCACGCAGGGGCTGGCCAATTCCAATCTGTCCGCTCATTTTCCCTATGCGGCGCAGATCTGGATGGGCCTGTGGCAGCGGCATACGGGGCAGCGTCTCGATGGGGCCATCGCGACCGATCCTGTGGGACTCGCCCGTGTCCTCAGAGCCACGGGGCCGGTCCGACTTCCGGACGGAAAGCAGCTGACGGCGGATAACACCGTAGAGCTCACCGAGAGCACCCTTTACGCGTCGTACAGCAACATCGAACGAAAGCGTTTCCTGGTACAGCTCGCACAGTCAGTCGCTGCTGCCTTGCTGGGTCCCCACCATGATTCGGTGGCCCTCCTCCACGCACTGCGGCAGAACGTCGACGACGGCCGACTGCGTGTGTGGAGCAGAGATTCCTCCACCGAGTCGGCGCTCGAAGAAGCCGGGCTGGCCGGCGCCGTCCCCGAGAGAACAGGGCCGTTCGCCTATCTCGTGGTCAACAATTCCGCAGGCAACAAAATGGACTACTATCTTCGGCGGTCGCTGACCTACGAGCTTGGTCCTTGCGAGGGCGGTACCCGTTCCAGCATGGTGCGAATCAGGCTGACGAACACCGCTCCCGCTGCGGGCCTGCCTGCCCTCGTACCTCTCCGTTCCGACGATCCCCGGCGCTCACACCTCCGGGGGTCCACAAGCATCTGGCTTTCGCTGTACGCCAGTTCCGGTGCGCGGTTCACCGGTGGGACCCTGGACGGGCGGCGACTTCTGTTGTCGTCGACCGAGGAGCGCGGTCACCCCGTATTCGGGACGCAGGTGGAACTCCTGCCCGGTCAGACGCGAGAAGTTGACATTAGTCTGCTGGAACCGGCTTCGGACCGCGCCCCCGTGATGCCCTTGCAGCCGTTGGCATGGCCGCAGACCACCAAGGTGCGTATCCAGCCGTGCGTGAAGTAGTCGGACCGCTTGAGTGAACCTCAAGGGGCGCCCGCCCGCTCAAGAAGGATGCAGCGGGACTCATCCAGCCCAGCAGCGAAATCGTACCCACGGAAAGTCAAGTCTGCCAGAACACAAGAAATATTCTGATTCACCCAAAAGGATGCGGCGGCGTCCGTGGACATGCCGTCGGCAAAGTGTCGGAATAGGTCTTTGGCACATGACAACCTGCTGATCGGGGTTCACCTTGCGTGGGGAATGCGCGGGCAACGACAAGCTGACAGCGGATCATCCTGCGGTGTTCCACACCGCACAGGAAAGCCGCGTTGCGCCGGGTGGTTGGTCTGGCGTTGCCGCCCGGTACCGCCGGCCGGCGGTGCAGGCCGCCATAGACGCGATCGCATGGACTTGCGGCCTGTTGATTGCCGGCCTGATCACCAGCGGCGCTTACGATCCGCTCGTCGGACCAGGCGATCTGGTGATCATCTGTGTTGTCACATCGACAGCAGCGGTACTGGCCGGGGCCGTGTGTGGGCTCTACTCCGGGCGCTATCAGGCCGAGACCGGCGCGGAGTTGAGCGCGGTGCTGGTCTCCGCGGGGGTGACCGGGCTCCTTCTGGAGGGCATCTGCCGCGCGGGGCTTCCCCTGGTGGGCGACAAGCCAGGCGTGGCCGGCCTCGCCGCCCTGGTCGGCGTGCTTGCCATGATCACCGTGAGGGCCGCGGTCGCGGCTATCCGGCGCAGGCCGAGACGGCCCGCGCCGACCGCCGTCAAGGTGATCGTGTTCGGTGCGGGCAGCGCCGGAACGCAACTGGTGCAGCGGCTGATCGGTCACCCTGGCGCGCGGTACCAACCGGTTGCCCTGCTGGATGACGACCCAGGCAAGCGCCGACTGCGGATCTGCGGTATCCGTGTGCGCGGCGGGCGGGACCGGCTCGCGGAGGTCGCTGCCGAGACCGGGGCGACGGTCATGGTGATCGCGATCGCCGGCGGGTGCCGGGGCGGCCAGGTGATCCGCGAGCTGATCGCACTGGCCGAGTCGATCGGCCTGATCACCAAGGTGATTCCGCGCGTTGAGGAACTGGTCGCCGGACCGGCGCGGATCGATGACGTCCGTGATCCGCGGATCACTCAGCTGCTGGGCCGCGATCCGATCCGGCTTGACCTTGAGTCGGCTGCCGGTCAGTTCGCCGGACGCCGCATCCTTGTCACCGGCGCCGGCGGCTCGATCGGTTCGGAGCTGTGCCGCCAGTTGCACCCGCTGGGTCCCGCGTCGCTGGTGATGCTCGACCGGGACGAATCAGCTCTGCACGCGATCCAGCTCGCGCTGCACGGCCGTGCGCTGCTCGATTCCGACGAGGTCGTACTCGCCGACATCACAGATGCCTCCCGCATCCGCGAGGTCTTCGCGCAGACCCGCCCCGAGATCGTGTTCCACACGGCGGCGGTGAAACACCTGCCGCTGCTCGAGCGGTATCCGGCCGAGGCGCTGAAGACGAACGTGGCCGGGACGCTGAACGTGCTGCAAGCGGCTGCGGCCTGTGGCGTGCGGTCGTTCGTGAACGTCTCCACCGACAAGGCGGCCGACCCGGTCAGTGTCCTCGGCACCTCCAAACGGCTCACCGAGCGGCTCACCGCCCACATGGCCGGTGAATACCCCGGGACCTGGGTGTCCGTCAGATTCGGCAACGTCCTGGGCAGCCGGGGTTCGCTGCTCGGCTCGCTGTCCGCGCAGATCGCTGCGGGCGGCCCGGTCACCGTGACTCACCCTCAGGTCGCTCGCTACTTCATGACAGCCACCGAAGCCGTCCAACTGGTGCTGCAGGCCGTGACCGTCGGGGAGAGCGGTGAGGTCCTCGTCCTTGACATGGGCGACCAGGTCCGCATCGTCGACCTCGCCCGTCGCATGGCCGCCTCGGCATCGCGGCACGTCGAGATCGTCTTCACCGGGCTGCGGCCCGGCGAAAAGCTGACCGAGGACCTGCTGGGCAAGGGGGAGCCAAACCACCGGCCGAGGCATCCGCTGGTCAGGCAGGTGCCGGTGCCCGTACTCGATCCCGGTGAGGTCATCGGCATCGGTCACCTCACCGATGCCGATGAGGTACGCGCCGCCCTGGCGCGTCTCGCCGTCGCACCCGGCCCCGAGCAGTCGGCCGGCCAGCCCGCGCTGCCCGGCCAGCCCGGCCAGCCCGGAAAAGCGGAGGCCAGCAGATGACCGCCCCGCCTCTGTCAGGCCGGTACCCGGCAGACCCGGCAGACCCGGCAGACCCGGCAGACCCGGCAGACCCGGTGATCCCGGAGGCGCCCGCTGCAGCGCCCGGCGGCGCCCGGGTCGGCGACCGGGTGCCTCACCGCAGGTCGTACCGCGGCAAGCGACTGCTGGACCTGGTCGTGGTCAGCCTGATCATCGTGCCGGCCGCTCTGCTCTGCGCGATCGCCGCGCTGGCGCACCTGCTCGCGCATGGCAGACCCGTACTGTTCCGGCAGCAGCGGGTCGGCCGCGACGGTCGCCCGTTCGTCCTGCTGAAACTGCGCACGATGCGGAGTGTTCCGGCCGGCGCTGAGAAACCGGGTGACGCCGATACTGCCCGGGTGACCGCGGTCGGCCGGGTACTGCGCCGCACGTCCCTTGACGAGTTGCCACAGCTGGTCAATGTGCTGCGCGGACAGATGAGCCTGGTCGGGCCCAGGCCGACCTTGCCCTACCAGGTAAGCCGGTACACCGATCGTCAGCAGTTGCGGCTGCTGGCCACCCCAGGCCTGACCGGCCTGGCGCAGTTGCATGGGCGACAGCGGCTGAGCTGGCCGGAGCGCATCGAGTGGGATCTGCGGTACGTCCTCCGCCCGAGCTTCCGGCTCGACCTGGCCATCTTGTTCCTCACCATCTGGACGGTCCTGGCCGGGGGCGGAGCCACCGCCAGCCACGACAACGATCCGATCGCCCGCGAACCAGAAGGGATGCTCTCAGGTGGCTGACAGCAACGTCCGGATCCGGCTTGCCAGTCCCGACCTCGGTGAGGAGGAGGGTGAGGCGGTACGCAGAGTCCTGCGCAGCGGTGTTCTCACCAACGGCGCGGAGAACGAGGCCTTCGCGCAGGAGTTCGCCGACCGGCATCAGGCGCGGTTCGGTGTGACGTTCTGCACCGGCACGGCCGCGCTGCATGCGATGTTGCTCGCCGAGGGCCTCGGCCCCGGCGACGAGGTGATCGTCCCGTCGATGACATTCGTCGCCACCGCGACATCGGTGTGCCACGTCGGGGCCACCCCGGTGTTCGCCGACATCGACCCCCGGACGTTCAACCTCGACCCGGTATCGGTCGCGGCCCGGATCACCCCGGCCACGCGGGCGGTCATGACCGTCCACTACGCCGGGCAGCCCGGTGACCTCGACGGGCTGGCGCGGGTATGCGGCGCGGCCGGCGTGCCGTTGCTGGAGGACGCCGCGCAGGCGGCCGGCGCCGAGTACCGCGGCAGACCGGTCGGCACCTTCGGCCGGTCGGCCATGTTCAGCTTCACCCCCACCAAGAACATCACCACCGGTGAGGGCGGCATGGTGCTGACCAACGACCCGGGCGTCGCGGAGCGGCTGAAACTGCTCCGCAACCATGGTCAGACCGGGCTGTACCAGCATGAGAGCCTCGGGTACAACTGGCGGCTGACCGAGATGCAGGCCGCGATCGGCCGGGTGCAGCTGCGCAAGCTGGACGGCATCCTGGGGCGCAAACAGCTGATCGCGGAATCACTGACCCGGCGGCTGGCCGGGCTGCCCGGCCTGACGACGCCGCATCAGCTACCCGATGCCCGGGGAAGCCGGATGCTCTACACCTGCCTGCTTCCCGGCGTCCGCGACCAAGTGCTCGCCGACCTGTTGGGCCAGGGCATCGAAGCACGGATCTACTTCCCGCCCGTACACCGGCAGCCGATCTTCGCCCGGCGGGACGGCGGCACCGGGGACGCCGCGGCACTGCCGGTGACCGAGGCCGTCGCCCAGGCGATGCTCTCGCTGCCGGTGCACCACCGGCTGACCGAGGCCGAGGTGACCGAGATCGCCGACGCGGTGACCACCGCCGTCGCCCGGGCAACCGCGTCGCCGAATGCCACGGATCAGCCGATGCCGGTCGGTGCCCGGTGACCGCGCATCACGAGCGGGCGTTCACGACTTGGGCGCGATGGGCCAGAACCGCGCCCAGGTCCTGGCCGCGCTGCCCGGTGCAGGTCTGGTCACGGCCCGCGATCGGGACCTGACCGGCGGCACGGCGGTGCCCGGCCTGCCCGTGCTGCCGGACCTGCACCAGTCGCTCGCGCTGGACGTGGACTCCTGCAGGGGATCTGCGCGGACGCCGGGTGCTCGGGATCCCGTGATCGAACCGGACGGTCAGGGCTCCCGGGCCCTGGCGGGGACGCCGACGACCAGCTGACCGACGGCGACATCGCGGGTCACCAGAGCCGCGGCGCCGACCATGACGGACGGCCCGATCCGCCGGCCCTGCAGCACGGCGGCGTTACTGCCCACCGTGGACCCGGCGCCGATGGTCACGTTGCCGGCGATGTTGGCCCCTGGCAGGATCGTCACGAAATCCTCGAGCACCGTGTCGTGACCGATGCTGGCCTGGTAGTTGACCTGGACGTGTGCGCCGGTGACGGTGCCGGTGGAGATGAACGCCTGACCCAGCACAACGCAGCCACGCCCGATCCTGGCGCCGGGGGAGACAACCGCACGCGGGTCGATCACTGTCGCCGCTCGCAGGCCGCGGTCTTCGAACTCCCCGGCCAGCCTGCGGCGCGCGTCGGCGTCGGCGATCGCGACCACGAACTCGTTCCGCTGCCCGCCGGACGCAGCCAACTGCCCGGGCAGCAGCACCGGACAGCCGTCGACCGTGGTGGCTGCCGGGTGCTCGTCCACGAAAACAACCTCGGGTGCCGCGGCTGTCGCCCGCACCGCGTCCAGCGTCTCCCTGCCGAAGCCGCCTGCGCCCACGATGTGCAGCGTCACAGCCGAGCCTCCGTCACCGGACCCCCGGCCCGCGCCGGTTCCGAGACCGCGGCGAGGAACGCGCTTGCCAGCGCGGTCATGCCGTGGTGCCGGTAGACCCAGCGGCGGCCGCGCTCGCCCATCCGCTCCCGTTCGGTCTCGCTCATCGAAGTCAGCCCGGCCAGCCCGCCCGCCATGTCCGCCGGTGACTCGGCGGGCACGCACACGCCGCCGCCGGACTCGCGCACCGGGCCGCCGGGCGCGTTGCTCGCGAACAGCACGGGCTTGCCGGACGCCAAGTAGTCGAACAGCTTGTTGCTGCTCAGGCCGTACTTGAAGACCGCGACATCGCGCAAGCAGAACAGCGTCACGTCCAGCTCGGCCAGCACGGCCGGCACGGCCTGCTTCGGCACCGGCGGCCAGAACAGCACGTTGTCCAGGCCATGCCGGTGAGCGAGCCGTTGACACGCGGCCTTCTCCTGGCCGTCGCCGACCATCACCACAGCGACCCGCGGATGGCCGGGGCCCCGCAACTCCGCCGCGGCCGCGACAATGGTCGCCACCCCGTTGGCCGGTCCGTGCGAGCCGATGTAGCCGGCGGTGAGACAACCGTCCTTGCGAAAGCGCCTGATCCGCTCGATCAGGTCGGCGGCCCGGTCCCCGGGGTCCGCAACGTCCGGGTCGGCCGGCTCACCCGGTTCCATCGGCCGGGGGAAGTCGGCGATCCCGTTCGGCACATAGTGGATTTTGTCGGCCGGGAGACCGCGGGCCTTCAGGTAGTCGGCGGCACCGGGCAGCAGGCAGATCACGGCGGACGCACGCCGGCAGCAGAAGGACTCGACCAGCCGGAGAAGCCGGGCAGGCAGCCCGTTCGCGCGCAGCGCGCCCATGTCGATCAGTGTCTGCGGCCACAGATCGCGTACCTCGAAGACGAAGCGGGCGCGGCGGACGCGGGCCGCCAGCCAGGCGGCGAGCACCGCGGCCAGGTGTACTGATGAGCCGACGATCACATCCGGCCGGTTCAGGCCGCGCTGCGTCGAGAGCACCCGGGCCGCATAGTGGGCCATGTTCAGCACGCGGCGGTATCCGTTGCCGGCGTAGGGCGGCGTGCGGACCCAGACGAAGCGGACGCCGTCGATCGTCCGGGTGGCCACCTTCTCGCCGGGCGCGAGCCGCTCCTCGCGCCTGCTGAAATGGCTGAAGCTGCTGGCGAAGATGGTGACGTCGTGCCCCTCCGCCGCCAGCACCCGGCCCAGTTCGTAGTGCCGGGTGCCGGCGGCGCAGTCCGGTGGCGCCGCGTAGTGGTTGAAGATCCAGATCCTCATGTCCTCACCTCCGCCGAAGCCGCTCTGTCGCACCTGACGGCGTGCTGAGCCTGGGCTCGTCGTGGGCCCGTGGCGCCGGTCGAAGGACCGTAGGCCCGCCTCCAGGTGCGCGACGGGCAGTTCTCGTGCCGCCGCCGCGAGCCTTCCGGCGAGGGTGGAGTTGGTGTCGCCGTAGCTCAGTACCCAGTCCGGGCGCTCCCGCGCGAGTACCGGATCGAGCGCTGCGAGCATCCTCGAAGTCGGGGGGGGCGGGGGGGGGGGNCTCGTGCCGCCGCCGCGAGCCTTCCGGCGAGGGTGGAGTTGGTGTCGCCGTAGCTCAGTACCCAGTCCGGGCGCTCCCGCGCGAGTACCGGATCGAGCGCTGCGAGCATCCTCGAAGTCGGCTCGGCCTGACTGGCCGAGCCGACTTCCAGGTTCACGACCGGAGGCGGGAGGCCGAGCTCGTCGAAGAAGGATTGCGACAGCAGATTGTCGTAGTGCTGGCCGGTGTGCACGACCAGGTGCTCGTGGCCGCGGCGGGCGAGCTGCCACGCGAGCGGCTAGCTTGACGAACTGCGGACGTGCGCCGACCACGCTGAGGTCTTTCACAGCTGTGTTCCCCCTGCCCTAACCGGTCGTCCGCGCCGGGAAGGGGCCTTTTCCTGGCGTCTGGGATGCCGGCTGGGGCCGGCCGACGCCGAGAAACGCTACTACTTTGCGTGCTCAAATAGCTACTTATGGTTACTTGTGCCGCTATGTTGTGCCTGCCTGCCGAGGCGGCAAGAAAATCCGCCGCCCGCCGCAGCACCGCCCCGTCTCGCGACTCCGGAGGCCTTTCCCTGGTGCAGTCGATCATGAAAAGCCTCCGTGTCCGGCTGCCTGGGGTGAGTCCGGCGGCGATCGGGGGCACACTGGCCACGCGACTGCTGGCCACGGCCATGAGCTTCGCGGCGGGCGTCATCGCGGCGCGGGACCTTGGAGTGCAGGGCCGGGCCACGTTCGCGGTCATGATCTCGGTCCCCACCGTGCTGAGCATCGTCTCGGTCCTGGGTATGGACAACGCCAACGCCCGGTTCTCCGGAACCTCGCACACCGCATTCCGGCAGATCGTTCGGTGGAGCGTGGCGTTTTCCCTGGTTGCCGGTTCGGCACTGGCGGGGCTGTGGCTGCTGCTCGGTCATCTCTGGCCGGTCGTGCTGCTCGGCGTGCCGTTCAGGCTTGCGCTGGTCGCGGCTGCCATGTGCCCGGTGACCTTGCTGACCACACTGCTCGGCACGGCCGAGATCGGTCGGGGGCGCGTCAAGACGTACAACCGCGCGAGCACCGTCCCCGCGGTCTTCCACCTCATCGGAGTCTGCGGCCTGCTCGCCGCGGGATCGCTGACGCCCACCAGTTGCTTTCTGTCGGCGCTGGCCGGGCAACTGCTCTGCGCCGGGGTTCTGCTGATCGCGGCCACCGCCCGCGTCCACGACGATGGCGAACAGGTTTCCGCCCGGACCTTCGGCAGCTTCGCCATCAAGGCCTATCTCCCGAACCTCATCCATTACGGAATGATGCGTCTCGATGTGCCGGTGATCCAGTTGCTTGCCGGTGCGACGGCCGTGGCCATGTATGCCGTGGCGCTGCCCCTGGCCGAGGCGATGTTCCTGCTCCCGACGGCGGTCGCGCTGGTGATGTTTCCCGCGGTGACGTCGGGTGCCGTCGACGCGCGGGCGGCAGCGAGGATCGCCCGGACCGTGTTCGCTGCCGCCGCCATGGCCGCAGCCGTCGCGGCGGCAGCTGCCCCCGTCCTGATCCCAGCGATCTACGGGCGGCCGTACTCCGGTGCCGTGCAGGTGATCTGGGCGATGCTCCCCGGCCTGGTGCTGTTCAGCACGGGCCGCTCGCTCCAGGCGTACTTGTCTGCTGCCGACCTGCTTCGGCCGGTGATCACAGCCACCGTAGTCGGCGCGGTGGTCAACATCGCGTTCCTCGGAGTCCTGACCCCCCACTATGCCGCGGTCGGTGCTGGCGCGGCCAACTCGGCCGGATATCTGGTCTTCGCGGTGCTGCTCGGCCGCGGGGTGCGGCAGCGCGTCCGCGCCTGCCCGCGCGAGTCGGCCGAGCCCGTCACCGAGGAAGTACCGGCCACCCCCGCTCGTCCGTCGCTTGGGCGACTGTCGCTCAAGACGGTCGGCGACCGCTGGCGGGACGCTTACCCGAGGCAGGTGAGGTCCGTTCCGTTCAGCAGAGCACCCGTGGTTGCGGCGGGACTCCTGACCGCGGCGGGCGTCGGCTACCTCGCAATGGCGTACGGCCCCGCCATCAGCACCTTCACCGTCCTGAGCGCCGCCGGGCTCGTCGTCATCGTGCTGGCCTGTGTGCTGATCCCGGACGCAGGGCTGTATGTGCTCGCCGCCGCGGTCCCGCTGTCACAGTCGGACGTCGGGACTTCGCTGATCAGCCCGAGACGGCTGGTCGCTTTGATGCTCATCTGCCTGCTGGGTCGCGTCGTCGCCGGCAGGGGGATCGTGTGGCCGAAGCCGACCGGCGTACTGATCACCGTCGGCACGGTCGGTTACCTGGCGGCCGCCAGCGCCCTGATCTACGACGCCGGTCCGCAGGGCACCGGCAACTGGCAGTACCTGCTGCTAGCGTGCGCGCCGCTGCTGCTGCTGCCACTGACCATCGAACCTGGACCGGCGCTTGACCGGGCGCTCCTGGTGTTCTGCTGGGGCAGCGTGATTCTGGCCGTGGTCGAAATCGTTCAGGCGGGGTCCGTCTTCGCCATGAAGGGGGACCTCACCCCTGCCGACACCGCTGTTCTGGCCATCACTCAAGAAGGTGCGGCCAACCACAACGCCGTGGGTGCCCTGTTCGTCATGGCGGCCGCAGTCCTGCTCAGGCGCTGTGCGGTCGTCCGGAAGGGCCTGTCGCGGTTGGCAACCGGTGCCGGGGTCGTCGTGCTCGCTCTGGGGATCGCGTACTCGCTGAGCCGCGCGGCCTACCTGGCGGGAATCGCGGTGATCGCGCTCTATGCCATCCGCAGATCGCTGCGCGGCGTCCTGGCCCTGAGCCTCGGCGCGGCCTGCCTGGTACTGCTGCTGCCCGCCGCGATCGCGGCCCGGTTCGACTCGATCCTCGGCGGCGCTCCGGACGCCAACTCCGCGGTACGGCTCGATCTGTGGAGCAGCGCACTGCGGATGTTCGAGGCGCACCCGCTTTTCGGTGTCGGCTATCTCAACTTCGCCGACCAGTTGCCCGCCTATTACCAAGCCACTGGTGATTACGAGATCATGTTCCTACAGTTCCCGCTCCTGGAATTCGCGCACAACACCTACCTGACAGTGCTCTCGCAGACCGGCCTGGTGGGCGCGGTCGGAATCGGCGCGATTGTCGTGCTCGGCGTCCGCCGGACATGGCGCGCGATCCGCTCCGGCGACCCTGCGGGCGAGGCGGCTCTGCTGGCCATGGTCGGTGTCGGCGTCTGCTCGGTGTTCGGCGAGATCCTGCTGGTCCCGCCCCTGTTGGCCGGTCTGCTTCTGATCATCCTGGCTGCGAAGCCGGCTCCGGCCGACGTACCACGACCGGTACCGGCACCGGCCTCAGCTCGGGCTTCGGCACCGGTACCGGCAGGGGGGGCGCGATGAGTACGGCCGGGATCGAGAAGTCCTCCCGGCCGCTGCGCATCCTGCAGATCACCTCGACCGCTGTCGGCGGAAGCTGGTTCCTCGATCAGGTGCGGGGCCTGGCCGAGCTGGGCAACGAGGTCTGCGCGGTGTTGCCCCGAGAGGGCCCGCTCGCCCACCAGTTGCGCGGGGTACGGGGCGTCCGGGTGGAGATCATCCCGTTCGGGCTGTCCCGTCGGATCAGGCAGCTGCCGGGGCTGATGGCTGCGCAATGGCGGCTGATGAAGTTCGTCAGGGAATACAAGCCGGATGTGATTCATTCCCACCTGATCATCGCGATGCTCGCCGCCCGTGTGGCGTCGGCCGCCTACCGGCCGGCGCTGGTCGTGTCGCAGGTTCCCGGACTGGTGCATCTACGGATCGCGCCCTTCCGGATCCTGGAGCGGCTTTCGCTGCGCCGGGACGATCTGGTGCTCGGATCGTGCCGGGCGATCGCGCGCCGCTACCAGGCCATGGGAGCGCGGTCGGTCGCGGTCAGCTACTACGGCTGCCACGTACACCGGTTCGACCCGGCAGCACCGCCGGATGCGTTCCGCCGTGAGTTCGGCCTCACCGACGACACACCGGCCGTCGGCATGGTCGCCTACATGTATCCAAGCAAACTCCGGGAGTTCCGCCAGGTCGGTGTCAAGGGGCATGAAGTCTTCATCGACGCCGTCCCGCTGATCCTGCGTCAGTATCCCGAGGCCAGGTTCTTCGTGGTCGGTGACGAGTTGGTCGGTGACGGGGAGTACCGGCGCGAGCTGGAACGCCGCGCCGCCCGGCTCGGCGTCGCCGACCGGATCCGGTTCACCGGCTTCCGGTCCGACATCAGCTCGGTCATGGCCGGGCTGGACGTCCTGGTGAACCCGTCCATGGACGAATCCGCCTGCTATACCGTGGTGGAGGCGTTGCTCATGCGAAAGGGTGTGGTGGCGACCGACGTCGGTGGCCTGCCGGACACCGTCCAGCACGGCCGCACCGGCCTGTTGATCCCGCCCGCCGATCCCCCGGCACTGGCACAGGCCGTGAACGCACTGCTCGCCGATCCCGCAGCGCGTCTCCGCATGGCCGACCGGGGCCGTGAACTCGCGCTCCGGCAGTTCGATATCGCCGACACAGTCGGCCAGGTGAACGAGCTGTACCACCAGGCACTGGCCGCGCGGGGACGACGCGGGCCGCTCCGCAGGGAGAGTCCGGTGTGAAGGACAACAGGACGTGGGCCAGAACGACGCTGGCCGGCATGGCGGGAAAAGCCGTACGCGATCTGCGGCGGCCGAGCTTCCCGGTCGACGCGACGCCGCCGGGTGACATGACCACCGACCAGCCGGGCAGGTACCCGCTCGACCTGCGGCCGATGACGGCCGGGAGCACGCTCGACCACGAGCGCGTGGTGGTGACCCGTGCCGCGACCGGCGAGACCTACCGGAACCCGGTCTCTGTCAGCCTGTATGCGCTCGCACAGCACACCGGCGCGCTCGCCGCCGGCCGGCACCCGGCCACTGGGGACGAACGGTCGCCGGGCGTGCAGGCTCTGCTGACCCAAGCCGGATGGCTGCGCGCCGGCCAGGACAGCAACGGCGGATGGCGCTATCCGGTACCAGTACCCCGGTACGGGGTGCGCCCGGGCTGGTACTCGGCCATGGCCCAGGGCCTGGCGGTGTCTGTGATGCTGCGCGGATACGCCACAACCGGTCAGCGGTCCTTTCTCGATGCGAGCGAGGGTGCGGTGGAACTGATGCTCCGGCCGCTGGACGCGGGCGGTTGCTCGCACTACGACCACCTGGGGCGCCCTTTTCCCGAGGAATGCCCGTCGGACCCGGTCAGTCACATTCTCAACGGAGCGGTCTTCGCCCTCTTCGGTCTCTGCGAGCTGAGCCGGCATCAGAGCGGGACTGCCCACGAACGTGTGGCGGACCGGATCCGCGACTCGCTGACCGCGTTCGACCTGGGGTACTGGACCAGGTACGACCTGAGGCACACCGCGCCCGCCAGCTTCGCGTACCAATGCCTGCACGTCGCGTTGCTGACCGCGGCCGGAGAGGTGCTCGCCGACCCGCGATGGCCGGCGGTGGCCATCGCGTGGGACCGCTACACGCGCAGTCCGGCCGGCCGACTGCGGGCTGCGGCGGGCAAGGGCCGGTTCGTACTCAAGGAGCGCCGTGCCCGGTCATGACCAGACCCGACGGCTGGGCATCTGCGATGCGCCGGCCGCGCCGCTGCGCGTCGTCCTGCTCGCGTCGGCCACGTCGGCGCACACCCGGCGCTGGGCGGACGATCTGGCCATGCGGGGGCATCAGGTGACTGTCTGCAGCTGGCATGAGCCGGGCCCGCGTCCCGACGGCTGGCGAGCCGTGTCCGCCCCCACCGGGTCTTGCCTGCCGTTGCGGGCAGCGCGCGGGGGGCACTGGCTGCGCCGCGAGGTACGCCGGGCGCGGCCGGATGTCATCCACGTCCATTCGCTCGGCGTGCACGGGGCGCTCTCCCTTCTGCTGCCGGCCCACCCGGCAGTGCCGGTCGTGATCACTCCGTGGGGATCCGAACTGCGTGCGGCGGACCGGCACTCCGCCCGGGCGCTGGTCGCTCGGCTGGCGCTCCGGCGGGCCGCACGCGTGGTGCCGACCTCCCGGGAGGTGGCTGAGCTGGTCGCGAGCCGATACCGGGTCCCCTCTTCACGGATCACGGTCCTTTCCTGGGGGGTACCGGACGCGCTGCTGGATGCCGGAAACGACGCCGATCCCCGGTTGACGCGCGCGAAGTACGGAATTCCGGCCGGTGCCAGGGTCGCGCTGTCGGTCCGCAGCACGTCGGAGGTCTACCGGACCCACGAGATTCTCGCGGCATTCACCCGTGCCGCGCGAGTCCGGCCCGACCTGTTCCTCGTCTTGGTGGCGGGTCACCAGCCGGCTCATGCCGCCGCCAGACGCGCGCAACAGGAATATCTCGCGCTTCTGCACGCCCGGGCAAAAGATCTGGCAGGCCGGGTCGCCGTCATCGATCGGCCACTCGGACAGGCCGAGATGTTCAGCCTGATGCGCGCGAGCGGTGTGGCGATTTCGGTTCCCCGGGCCGACCAGCGAAGCTCATCGGTGCTCGAAGCCGCGGCTGCCGGATGCCGGCTGCTGCTCTCCGACATCGCGCCCTACCGAGAACTGGTGGAGGACGGCCTGCTGGCGGATCTGCTTCCCGATCCGCTGGTCAGCACGTTGGCTGACGCTCTCTCAAACGCAGGGCCGCTGGATGCCGGTGATCGCCTGTCCAATCGGAAGCTGATCAGCCAGTCCGAGCGCGGCTCCCTGAAGGTCGCGGAACTCGAACGGCTGTACAGGGATGTGGCCCGCGCGGGGGCGGTGTGATCAAGACCCGCTTATGCGGGGGGCAACGAGGAGTGAGTACCTCGTGCCGGAAGGCGCCACTGCCCACTGTCCGGTTTCAGCGGGTGGTGCGGCTCGGCGGCTGTGCCGGAACAAGGACGACACGGAACATCTTGGGCCAGAACTTGCCCGTGAGGAGGAATTGGTCCGTTCCGGGGACGGCCGCGATGCCGTTCAGGGTGGAGCCGGGGACGAGTTGGTCGGCGTGCAGGAGGCCCGAGGCGTCGATGCTCGCCGTCACCGCGCCGGTGATGGGGTCGATGCGCACGATGCGTTCGGTGGGCAGCACGTTGGCGTACACGGCGTGGTCGGCGCACTCCAGCTCGTTCACTCCCGTCACCGGCCGGCCGTCTTCGGTCACGGTGACCTCACCGTTCTTCGCGAGGGTGCGCGGATCGCGGAAGGTCAGTCGTGCCGAGCCGTCGCTCGTCACCAGCTGCCGCCTGCCGCGGTCGAAGCAGATGCCCCAGCCTTCGTCGGGGTACGGGACGCGGCGCAGCTCCCTCAACGTCGTCGCGTCCCGCTCGATGGCGATCCGGTCCCGCCAGGTCAGCTGCCACAGGGTCCGACCCAGCAGGGTGATCCCCTCACCGAAGAGAGGAGCGGGAAGGCTGGTGTGCACCCTGGGTTGCTTGCCAGGGGACCCGGACCGCACGGAGGACTGACCGGACAGCCCGGTGCCCTCGTAGAGCGTGCCGCCGGCCATCTCCAGGCCCTGAGTGAACGATTTCGGGTCGTGGGGGAGGGTTTCGAGGACCTTTACCCGCAGGCGTTCGACCCGGTGGGGGCCGGTCTGCCGCCAGTGTGTGTGGCTTCGGCCGGCCGGATCGTTGGACACTGCTTCGACGTCCCGCTGGGCCGTGAGCGGCTCCGGTCGGGTGAGCAGCCCGGTGGCTGCGATGCAGACGGAGCCGGTGACCAGGACCGCCGCGATGGCCGACAGGACGTGTCTCAGTGTGATCCCTCAGGAACTGCGACGACGGCGTACGGTCAGCACCGTGCCACCGCCCGCCATGAGCAGGGCGGCCGCCGTGCCGCCGATCAGCAGCGCCTGTTCACTGCCCGTCGCCGCGAGCCCCTTGCCGTTCTGGTCCGATCCCGGCGAATTCGACGGCTCAACGGCTGCGGGGAGGTCGTGGGCATCGTTGCGGCCGCCGCCATCTCCGTGGTGCCCACCGTACCCCGCCTCGTCAGGGTGCCCGGGCTTGCCCGGGTGGTGGGGCGGCTTTGGGGTCGGGGTGGGCGTCATGCTGCCCTGCACGTGGATGCTGACGCCGACACTCTGGTGGGGGTGCTTGGAGGTGAGCCGGAAGACGTGCCAGCCGGAAGCGGTGTCCGCCGGGATGGTCACGGTCCCCGCAACCGATCCGTCGGCCCGGGCCCGGAAGTGGCCGAGCACGACCGGGCGTGATTGCAGCAGCGCCGTGACGTCCGCCCCGGGCTCGAACACGCCGGGGATGGTACTGAAGCTCAACTCCTCCCCGGCCGTCACCGTGGTGGTACTGACGGACAGGGGCGGGGTCGGCGGCGGGTACGGCTGCGCCGAGGCGGCCTGCGCCCCGATCAGCGGTACCGCGATGAGAAGGGCAGTCGATGCCGCCGATGCCAAAGCGGCCCGCCATCTGCGCGATGCTGTCATCTTCTTCAATCTCCTCGACTTGGGCCCGGGCCTGGTCGTGCGGCGGCCGCGATTCGGGGTGGACACCAATACCTGGATACATGGCGCAAATAGAACATAACGACATTTATTGGTTTGATGGCGCAAGAAGTCACTGCATTGGGGGAGTCCCGGCTCGCACGGTGTGCGTCGCGGGTCTTTCGAGGGGGCGACACGGGGGGTGGCTCCCTCGCTCGAAGAGTCCGAGTCCCTATGGTCGACTGCGTCCATAGGGAACAGAAGCCCCAATTCGGGTGGTTCCCTCAGTCCCGTGAGGGGTGCAGCTTGGATCTCCAAGGATTCCTGAAGGCTCTTGCCAGACGGTGGCCGACGGTCGTGGTCTGTCTGGTTCTCGCGGTCGGGGCGGCGCTCGCCGTGACAAGCGTGAGCACCCCCGTGTACGAGGCGAGGACGCAGCTCTTCGTCGCTACCCGCACCGGTGAGAACACCGTCGATCTGAATCAGGGGCAGACGTTCTCGCAGGCGCGTGTGCAGTCGTACGCCGAGATCGTGAGGACCCGTCAGGTCACCGCTCCCGTGGTGAAACGGCTGCGGCTGCGCACCACCCCGGAAGAGCTGGCGTCCCGGATCACCGCCGTCGTTCCGCTCAAGACCGTGCTCATCGACATCACCGTCCGGGACACCGACCCCCGGCGCGCGGCACGTATCGCCAATACCGTTGCGAGTAGGTTCAGTTGGGTCGTCGAGCAGTTGGAGACCCCCAAGGAGCCGGCCCCCTCGGCACTGCCCGAAACGGGTGACAACGCCGAGCGTGACGCGCCTGTCCCACCGGTCTCCCCGGTCTCCCTGGGCGTGACCGAGGAAGCCGTCGCCCCGACCTCTCCTACATCGCCCCGCCCGTTGCTGAACCTGGCCGTGGGTGTGGTCGGCGGCCTGCTGCTCGCTGCCGGGCTGGTCGCCCTCCGCGAGACGCTCGACACCACGTTCAAGACGAGCACGGCACTGGGCGCATTCACCGCTCTGCCCGGCCTCGGCACCATCCCGTACGACAGGACCGCCCCAAGGCAGCCGCTGGTCAGTGCCGACGGGCACTCCAAGCGCGCCGAGGCGTTCCGCAAACTGCGTACCAACCTGCAGTTCTCGCAGGTCGACGATCCGCCGCGGATCATCGTGGTGACGAGCTCGATGCCCGGTGAGGGCAAGACGAACGTCGCGATGAACCTCGCCCGCTCCCTCGCCGAGGCCGGCGTTTCCACCTGCCTCGTGGACGGCGACCTGCGCCGTCCGTGCGTGGCGCCGGCTTTCGGCCTCGTCCAGGACGGGGGCCTGACCACGGTGCTCATCGGACAAGCCCGTGTCGAGGATGTGATGCAGCAGGTCGCCGGCGGCGTCTCGGTGCTCGCCAGCGGTGCTGTGCCGCCGAACCCCGCGGAACTGCTCGCCTCGGCGCGTATGAAAGAAGTGCTGCGCGAGCTCGCGGACGTGTACGACGTTGTGATCATCGACACTGCGCCGCTGCTGCCGGTCGCCGACACCATGGGACTCGCCTCTCTCACTCAGGGTGCGCTGCTTGTCGTACGGGCCGGGAAGACCAACCGGGACCAGGTGCGCACCGCCACGGAATCGCTGGAGCGCGTGGGCGCGCGCGTGCTCGGCACCGTGTTCAGCATGGCTCCGGTTCCCAAGGGCGGCCGTTATGGCCGTTACGGCGCCTACGGGGAGTACGGCGAGCTGCCCGCTCCGCGTACGTCCGCCGCGCAGGAGGGAAGGGCTGCCTCCGCGGTGATGCGTCCCACGGACGGGAGATGACTCGGATCCTGTTCGTCTGCACGGGCAACGTGCACCGCTCGGTGCTCGCGGAGCGCCTGCTGGCGGCGAAGCTGCCGCCAGGCTCGACCCTGCGGCCGGAGAGCGCCGGCACGGAGGCGTGGCACCGTTTCCTTATGGAGGACACCACTCGGGCGGTGCTGGAGGAACTGGGCGCTGATGGCTCCGGATTCGCCTCCCGCCCGCTCACCGCACAGCTCATGGCGGGCGCCCCGCTGGTCCTCGGCCTCGCGCGCGAGCACCGCGAGGCGGCCGTGCGCCTCGCGCCGGCGGCGATGCGGCGCTGCTTCACCCTGAAGGAGTTCGTGCGGCTCGCGGACGGCGGAGCCGCGGGGGGTGGCGGGGGCGGCTTCGAGGCCGTGGTGGCGGCGGCTGCCACCCGCCGCGGTGCCGCGGCCCCAGTCCCGCCGGCGGAGGACGACATCCCGGACCCCTGGAGCAGGCCCCGTGAAGAGCTGTACGAGTGTGCCCTGGAGATCGACAGGGCGGTGACCGGGCTGGTCCGGCTGTGGGGGCTGCGTCATTAGTACTGCGCTTGCGGTTCTCCATTCGATCCCGTGGTGTGTCACGAACGGTCCTCCCGCGGAGGCGCAGGCGGCGGCTTGAGGTCTCCCTCGCCGCGCGCCGGCGCGGCAAGGGCACGATGCCCACCGTCTCCACCTACGGCTACCACTTCCCAGAGGCGTACCGGTTGACCGGCCTGGTCGATGCGGACGGCGAGACGAAGTACACGCCTGGCAGGCTGCGGCAACTTCTTCGCCCCGACCGCCCCGACTCACGGCGTTCCGATCCATGAGGTCTCACGCCGGCTGGGCCACCGGTCGGTGAAGACCACGATCGACATCTGGGCTGTCATCGGTTTGGCGGTGCGTGGTGGAGGCGGATCGATTACGAGCACCGCCTTGTCAGGTGCGATCGGAACGGCGGTGCTGCCCCTCACTGTGGCGTGGATCACGGTCTTGGAGGTGAGCGTTGCCCGGGGTCGACCTCCGTATAGAACTGCACGATGACCGGTGTCCGGATGCGAGGATGAGGCGCCATGACTGCCGGGTGGGGTTCTCGCACGTTGCGGGCCGCGGTGTTCGCGGTCGTCTGCGTGCTGTTCGCCGCCGTGGGCCACGTCATGATGTCCGGCAGCCAGGTTCCCGCAGGGACTCTTGCCGGCGGAGCCGCCGTGACGGGAGTCGTGGGCTGGAGTCTGGCGGGGCGTGAGCGCGGACTGCCGTTGATCGTGTCCGTGGTGGTCACGGTGCAGACGGCCCTTCACGCTTCCTTCTCGCTCGTGCCGCACGAGGCCGTGGGCCGCGCGCAGACGCCCACGGGCATGGGCTCCGTGAGCCACACCATGGGGTCCATGGACCTCGGTCACATGAGCATGCGGCACGTGGACCACGCCGGGCCTGTGACAGGCGGTACGTCGCCGGTCGGCATGTTCGCCGCCCACCTGCTGGCCGCGCTGCTGTGCGGTCTTTGGCTCGGGTACGGAGAGCGCGCGGCCTTCCGCATCCTGCGGGCCGTCGCCGGATGGCTGGCCGCACCTTGGCGGCTGCTGCTTGACCTGCCCGCCCCGCCGGACCGCCCACGCATCCGCGTACGCCGTCACCACGACGACCGGTCACCGCGCCGGCTTCTTCTCGACCATGCGATCACCTTGCGGGGTCCGCCCATGGGGATCGCTGTCGTCTGACGACTGCCGGGTGTCCAGAGGCGGCCTTGTTCCGCCTCGGGCCAGCCGTAGGCGCGCGCCCGCAGGCGCAGGCGACCGCTTCCCGTCTTCACCGGACCGGTCGAACTCGCCGCGCCGCACGACCTGCTGGCTTCGACGACGGAATCGCCCTCCGGACCTGCTCGCCGCCCTGCCCGACGAACACCGTGAGGCGTTCGTCGTCAGCGACTGCTCCGTCGGCACCGTCCGCTTCCGCGTGGCCCGCGCCCGGGCGACCTTCACGGCCCTGTTGACCGAGGTCGAGGCGTCCGCACCGGCGACGCCGGCCGCCGCGTGAGGAACGGTGCTCCTGAATTCTGAAGTACTGGACCAACGCCACCGCCACCACGAACCGCAACCAGGGGGAACCCGTCATGCACAGCTCCACCCGCTCCTTCCGCGCACGCAGCCTGTGCCGTCTCGGCGCATTCATGGCAGTCGCTCTGGCGGCCACTGTCGCCACCGCGGGCCCGGCCTCGGCCCACACCGAGGTCGAGGCGGAGGGCGCCCGAGCCCTCGACCAGAAGGTCGCGCTGACCTTCACAGCGGAGTCGGAGTCCGCCTCGGCCGGGATCAGCAAGCTGGAGGTGATCCTGCCCAAGGGCCTCACGTCGCAGGACATCACCTACGAAGAAGGTCCGGAGGGCTGGAAGTTCGCCACCACCGGCAGGGGCTACACCGTGTCCGGGCCGAAGCTCGCTGTCGGCGAGGACGCCGAGTACGTCGTGACCGCACGGCAGTTGCCCGACGCCAGGGAACTGGTCTTCAAGACGCTGCAGACCTACAGCGACGGCCAGGTCGACCGCTGGATCGAACTGGAGGAAGAGGGTGGTGGCGACGGCCACGGTCACGGCCATCCCGCGCCTCGCCTGGAGTTGAAGCCGGCCGCGCCCGGCGCGAAGCCCTTGAGCCCCAGCCCCACCGCGGAACCCGCCACCACCGCCCCCTCGTCGGGCACCGGCGCGGGCGAGCCGACGACCGGGGCGTCGTCCCAGTCGTCGGCGCAGCCCGTCGCGGACAGTGCGGAAGGGGATGACGGCATCCCCCTGGCCGTGCCCCTTGGCATCGGTGTGGCCGTGCTCGCGCTCGGTGGCGGGGTGTGGTGGTTCAGGAGCCGCCGAAGCCGGGATGCCTGAGACGGGGTGCGGGGCGAGAGGACTCGACATCGCCTGTCCCGGCGGCGCTTTGGACATCGCCAACCGGTACGGCGCCGTGCCGCCGTACTTCACGGCCCCAGAGGTGACCCGGTGGGGAAGGGAACGGGAACAGGGCGGGAAGGCCGCCGTGCACAGTGGCGCTCATGTGTCCACACTCCCCGAGGAGTTCGCAGTTCAGGCTGCTCCTGGTAAAGCCCAGTCACCAACTCGTGCGGAAAGGCGCCGAGTTGGGGTTCCGTATCTGGTCGTTATGGGATCCGTCGCAGCTTGAGACCGACTTCGCGCCGCGCGTCGAAGAGGCCTCCGAGGAGCTGCTGTTCACCGACTTCACCGACGAGGCCGGACTGCGTGAGGTCATCGCGCGGACCGCACGGCGCCATGACGTCGACGCCGTGCTGCACTGCGGACACGGCGGCTCCGTCCTGCCGGTGGTCCAGGAGGCGTGGCAACTGGGCGTGTCTCCCACCCCCCCGGCGGTGTACGAACGGCTCCAGGCCGGGGAAGGGGACGACTGGGCCCCTGCCGAGGCCCCCAGGGTGAGCGTCGAGACGCTGACCGTGAACGGGACCCACCACATCGTGGGGATGACGGCTCAACGCACCACGGGACCACCGCACTTCCTCGTCACGGGCTACCTGCATCCGGCGCCGTTGACCGACGACGAACGAAAGATCATCGGGGCGGTGGTCGAGGAGCGGCTGACGTCGAGCGGATACCGTTTCGGCCCGGCTCACACGCAGGTGGCGCTGCTGCCCGACGGGCCGCGGATCGTGTCCTGCAGCGCGCACCTGGGCGGCGACCGTATCCCCCTGCTCGTCGAGATCGCGCACGGGTTCGACCTGGAGGCTGCGGTCTTCGCGGCCCTCCTGGGGCGCCCCCCCGTCGTGCCGAGCGCTTCCCGGTACGCCGAGGTCGGCTTCTTCCTGCTGCCCGAGGGGTGGCTGGAAACGTACACCGGCACAGAGGACATCGCCGTGACCCCATGGGTCCGTGGGGCCCGCTTCCCGTACACCGTCGGTGACTGGATCGCGCCTGTCGGTGACCCCCGCGCCCGTCGCGCCTACGTGGTGGTGGAGGGGGACACACCCGAACTGACCCGCGAACGAGTCGCCAAGGCGCGACAGGATCTTGTGGCCGATATCCGTCCGGCCACCCGATGACGCGCGCCGGGTAGTTATGTTTTCCTTCTGAAGAGGCGAAGCACGGGGGACGGGACGCGGGGCCGAACCTGCCTGGTGCATGTACTCCGAGAGGTGATCTACTCTCGCGGTGACGTGCGTCCCATCTCATCGCTGACGGGGGAGGGCAAGATGCGGGCCGCGACATCGAGACATATTCAAGACGAAACAAGTTCCATGCCGGAATTCGCCGTGCTGGGATCTCTGGAAGTCAGCAACGGCAGCGACCGCGTATCGGTCAACGGGGCTCTGCAACGGCGCGTTCTCGTGATGCTGCTCCTTGAGGCCGGGCGCGTCGTGCCCGTCTCCCGCCTGGTGGAGGCCGCGTGGAACGAGGAACCGCCGGACAGCGCCGACCACCAGGTGCGCAAGACCGTTGCCAAACTGCGCAGCCGCATTCCGCACGGCCCCGACATCATCGTCACCGACGGGCCCGGATACCGCGCGGTGGTCGACACCGAGCAACTCGACTTGCTGCGCTACCGGAAGCTGTTGAGACAGGCCAGGACAGCACTGGACGCGGGGGAGTCGGAGCGGGCCGCCACGCGACTGCGTGAGGCACTGGCGCTGTGGCGAGGGCCGGTGCTGTCCGGCTCCGGCGGCCGTGTGGTCGACGCCGCGTCGACGGCCCTGGAGGAGCAGCGCCTCACCGCCGCCGAGCAGCTCTACGACCTGTGCATCGACGCGGGCGAGGGCGCCAGGATCACGGGCGAGCTGCGTGTCCTCGTCGACGAGCATCCGCTGCGCGAGACACTGCGCAGCCGGCTGATGCTCGCCCTCTACCACTCCGGCCAACAGGCCGCCGCCCTCGACGAGTTCGCCCGGGCCCGCAAACACCTCGGGGACGAACTGGGCATCGACCCCGGCACGGAACTGACCGGACTGCACGAACGCATCCTGCGCCAGGACCCGTCGCTCACCCGCCCGGAACGCGCCGCGACCCCCGTCCCGCGCCAGATGACCGAGGCTGTGCACGCGCTGCCGTTCGACGTGCCCGACTTCTCCGGCCGCAGCTCCGAGCTGCAGTGGATCTGCGACGCGGCCCAACGTGCCACCGAGGGCTCACCGACAGTCCTGGCCCTCGACGGCATGGGCGGCGGCGGCAAGACGGCACTCGCCATCCGGGCGGCCCACCAACTGGCCGAGCAGTATCCGCACGGCAGTCTCTTCATCGACCTGCACGGCTTCACACCGGGCCAGACGCCGATCAGCGCGTTCCAGGCACAGGGAGACCTGCTCGCCGCCGCCGGCATCCCCAGCGAGGAGCTGCCCACGGTGCCGGCGGGACGCGCCGCGCGGTGGCAGTCCTACATGCGGGGCCGTCGCATGCTCCTGGTGCTGGACAACGCCGCCGCCTCGGAGCAGGTGCGGGAGCTGATACCCGCCTCGTCCGACAGCCTGGTCCTGATCACCAGCCGTCCGCGGCTGACCGGACTGGACGGCGTCGAGTGGCACTCCGTGGGGGCTCTGCCGGAGCTGGACAGCCACCAACTCCTGCGCAACACCCTCGGCGCCGCACGCGTCGAGAGGGAGCCGGACGCGGCCCGTGAGCTGCTGCGGCTGTGCGGAGGACTCCCGCTGGCGGTCCGGATCGCCGCCGCCCGGCTGGCGAACCGTCCGCACTGGACCGTCCAGCGACTCGCCGAACGACTGCGGGACCACGACCGGCGACTGGACGAACTCACCAGCGAGGGCAGGGGAGTGGCGGGCGCGCTGCTGCTGTCGTACCAGTCCATGTCCCCGGACCAGCGCACGGCCTTCCGGCGCCTGGGACACCACCCCGGACGCTATCTGGACGCCGAGGAGGCCGCCGCACTGCTGGACACGGACGTCCTGACGGCCGAGGACGTACTGGAGGAACTGGTCGACGTACGGCTGCTGGAGGCCAGGGAGCCGGGGGTGTACGCGCTCCACGACCTGGTGCGCAGCTTCGTGCAGCGGGTCGCGCAGGATCAGAGGGCGCCGGAGGACGGGCAGGCGGTGCGGCGACTGCTGGACCACTACCTGAACACGGCGGAAGCCGCGTGCGACACGCTGTTTCCCGGACGGCGCCGTTTCGGGCAACACGAGGAAACAGGCCGGGCGGACGACGAGTTCGACCGCAAGGACAAGGCACTCCAGTGGCTCGACCAGCACCGCGACAGTCTGCTGGCGGCGGTGGACACCGCGTATCACGGGGGACTGCTGTGGCACGCCGCGCGGCTGCCGCGTGAGCTGGGCTTCCACTCCAGCATCCGCGGCTACGACGCCAGCGCGAACGTGGCACTGGAGAAGGGCGTCAGCGCGTCGCGACAGCTCGGCGACCGGCCGTTGACCCGGCTGAACCTGATGAACCTGGCCATGGGCAAGTGGCGGCTGGGCCAGTTGCGTGACGCGGTCATCCGGCTGGAGGAAGCCGTCAACCTGTCCCGGCTGATGGAGGACGTGCACAGCGAGGCGGAATGCCAGGCCCGGCTGGGACAGGCGTACAACAGCATGGGGGAACTGGAACGCGCGCTGCTGCTGTGCCAGGAGGTCAACGCGCGTGCGCGCGAACTCGACTTCACCCGGCTCGACGGCTCGTCGCTGAGCACGCTGAGCCTGATCCAGGTGCGGCTCGGGCGGTTCGAGGAGGCGGCGGAGTCGGCGCAGCGGGCGGTGGCCATCTTCGACTCGATCAAGGAGATACAGCTCTCCGTGGACGCGCTGAGCAATCTCTCCCAGGCGATCGAGGGACTGGGCCGCTTCGAGGAGGCGCTCGCCCGGGCCGACGCCGCGCTGGAACGGTGCCAGCGCATGAGCATGCCCTCCGTGCTGCCGCTCGTACTCGCCCGCAGAGCCGACGTGCTGGTGCGCATGGGCGAGCTGGACGAGGCGGATGACAGCGCCGGCCACGCACTCGCCAAGGCCGCCAGCAGTACCGACGACATCCACCGTGCCACCGTGCACCTGTCGGTCGGGCGCGTGCGGTACGCGCAGGGGGACCTGGACACGGCGCAGGCCCAACAGCTGCTTGCCCACGAGATCGCCTGCCGTATGGAGTTGCGCTACGACGAGGCGTGCGCGCTGTGGGGCCTGGCCCGTACCGCAGAGGCCCAGGGACACCCGCAGATGGCCCGGCAGCACCGCTCGGCGGCGGACGACCTCTTCTCCCTCATGAAGGTGCCGGAAACGGCACGGTGAGTCCCGTGCGTCGGGTGGCGCACTGCGCGGGGATCGGACGGGTGTCCAGAGGGGAACGGGCCGGGAAGACGGACCGGGAGCATCAGCGGAGTCGAAAAGGCCTGCTGCTCTGAAGGAGTTCACTTATGCGCGTCACCCCTATCGCCGCCTCCGTCATCGCTCTCGGGGCACTTCTGGGGGGATTCACGGCCTCCTCCGACGCAGGCGCGCCGGAGACGGTCCAGCAGCGCACCGTCGCCTCCGCCGCCCTCCTGACGGACGAGGTCGTCGTCGGGACGCAGGACAACAACGGCAACGGCTGACCGGAGTGGGCCGCAACCGCTGGTTGCGGCCAAGCACTCCGGCCACCCGCAAGGGCTACCGCTGAGAGTCGACACCGCATCAGGCGGTGGACCCGCGTCCGGTCTCCCCACGCGTCACACGGGTTACTGCTCGTCACGTCGATGAGGCCGAACGGATGCCCTTCGGGGCGAGCCCCGCGCATCGCGCGCCGCGATCCGGTGCGGGACAGCGAGGCATCTTCGTCATCCTTATCGAGGGGAACACAATGACTATTCGGGTGCTCATCTGTGACCAGTTGCCTGTCATCGCGGACGGTCTCAGAACCCTTCTCGACGCGGTGCCGGACATCGACGTGATCGGCACGACCGACAACGGCATGGAGGCCATCGTCTCGGTGCGCACCCTGCGGCCCGATGTCGTGGTCACGGATCTGAACCTCCAGACCATCTCCGGCCTGGAGCTGATCCGCAGACTCGGCAAGGAGGACGCGCCGCCCAACGTCGTCGTGTTCACCGCGTCCGACGCCGACAAGACGGTGAGCGACGTGCTGCACGCCGGCGCGAGCTGCCTGCTCGGCAAGGACGCGAGCCCGCAGGAGCTGATCACCGCCATCCAGGCGGCAGCCGCCGGGCAGACCATGCTCGCGCCGAACATCGCGCAGCGCCTGGTCACCTGGTTCCGTGCGCAGCCCGAGCGACAGGAGAGCGCGCCGTGCCCGGAGGTCACCGAGCTGACCCCGCGGGAACGGGAGGTGACCCGGATGGTGGCCCGGGGCATGTCCACCGAGGAGGTGGCCCGCGAACTCATCATCGGTGAGGCCACCGTGCGTACCCACCTCTACCGCGTACGCACCAAGCTCGGCGTCCGCGACCGCGCCGAGCTCGTGTCGCTCGCCTACCGGACCGGGCTCATCCACTCGGCCGGCCAGCCCTTCGGTGACGAGAGGCTGGAGCCGGCCCTCGGCCTGCGCGCGAGCTGACCCCCTACCGCCGGGCCGCCGCCGTGACCGCGGAATCCCCGTCGGCGGCGGCGCGCCGGGCCGCCCGGACGCAGTCGGCGCCGACGATCCGCCACAGGGCGGCGGGGTCGCCGTACCGGCCGTACTCGGCCGCCGCCAGCCGGAAGTACCGGTGCAGACCCAGCTCCGCCGTCATCGCGCGCACCCCGCAGCTCTGCATGCTCAGCCGCACCACGTCGCGCGCGGTCTCGGCGGCCATCGCCAGCGCCACGACCGGCGCGGTACCGGCCTCGTCCGGCTCGGAGTCGACCGACCAGGCCGCCCGGTACACCGCCGCCCTTGTCGCGCGCAACGCCACCATGGCGCGGGCCAGCGGGAACGAGACCGCGGGCAGATCACGCAGCCGGGTCCCGAACTGCCGCCGGAAACCGGCGTACTCCACCGCGACCTGATGTGCGCCCTCGGCGATGCCCAGCAGGTAGGCGGCCTGCCGCAGTCGGGCTCGCGCGAGCGGGCCGGTGGGCGAGTCGTCCAGCGGTCCGACGATGTCGGCCGCGGCGACCGGCGTGGCCTCGAACCGGACGACCGGCGGCCGGTACCCGCTCTCCGTGATGCGGCCGGCCGCACCACGCGCCACCGCGACGAGGACCGGTCTGCCGTCCGTCCGGGTGGCCACCAGAAGCGGGCAGGGAATCACGTCGTCCACCGTGGCCGTGCCGGTCAGTTCCCAGCCGTCCCCGCGCGCGGTGGCGATGACCCCGCCACCGGTCGGCAGGGCCTCCAGACCGGCCAGCGCCGCGCCGGCCGGGCCGCCCAGGTCGGCCGCCAGCGCGTCGGCCCGGTAGGAGTTCCCGCATGCCGCGCGGCCCAGTTCCTCGCTGACCAGTGCCCCGGCCGTCAGGCCGAGACCGAGCCCGCCCGCGGAGACAGGCCGTTCGAGGTCGGCCGCGCCCAGCTCGTCGAGGACCGTCCGGGTCGGGCCGGACGCTCCGTCGGCCACCGGCGCGCCGTGCACGCCGTCCAGGGCGGGGACGCCGGCGAGACCCGCGCGCAGTGCCTTGCGCAACCGGACGAAGAGGGGGTCGGGGGTGAGGTCCATGTCAGTGTTCTTCCTGTCCGATGGAGTCGAACGCGGCGGCCATGATCTGGAGCATCACCTCGGAGGTGCCGGCCGACAGTGTGAGCCCGGGCGCCTCTCGGAAGGCCGAGTCCAGGGTCACGGCCGCTCGGGTGCGGTCCGCCCGCTGCTCAGGGGTGGGGACGTCGGCGGCCCACGCCGCGACGCTCTGGGCGAGTTCGCTGCTGTGGTACTTCGCGACGGCGGTGGAGACCTGGTCGACCCGGTCCGACGCCAGGCCGGTGAGCACCTCCCAGGCCAGGACGTGGTCGGCGGTGAGCGCGCCGTACCAGCGCCCGATCTGTTCGTGGTGCGCGTCGTGCGAGCCGTCGGCCCCGCGGTCGATCAGCGCCTCCAGCGCGGCCTCCAGCCAGTGCTCCGCCTTGAGGTGGTAGTCGAGGCCGGTGCGTTCGATGGCCAGTGCCTGATTGAGCAGCGGCCACCCCTCGTCACGCGGCCCGAGGAGGTCGTCGCCCGACACCGGCACCCCGTCCAGGTCGACCCGGTGGAAGTGCTCGTCGCCGATGCCGGGGATGACCGACACCGCGACGCCGGGAGCGTTCATGTCGACCAGGAAGAGACTGATCCCCTGGTACTTCCCGGCTCCCGGCGTGGTGCGGGCCGCGCACAGCCCGAGGTCCACGAACCGGGTCTTCAGGCTGAACACCTTGGTGCCCGTGATCCGGTAGTCGTCGCCGTCCGGTTCGGCCACGGCCCGCAGCGCGCCGAGATCCGATCCCGCGTCCGGCTCGGTGTAGAGCACCGAGGCGAAGCTCTCACCGCGGGCCAGCGCGGGCAGATACCGGCGCTTCTGCTCTTCGCTGCCCGCCATCAACAGGAACTGGCCGACGATCTGGATGGTGTTGACATGGAAGGTGTCCGGCACCCCCGCGCGCACCAGTTCCTCGGCGACGATCGCGGCATCGGTCAGCGGACGGCCCGCGCCGCCGAACTCGACGGGCCAGTGCACGGCGAGCAGCCCCAGCTCGCCGAGCAGGCGGTAGAGCGGACGCGCGTCCGGCTCGACACCGTCCGCGCCGGTGGCCTCCGCCGCCGCGGCACGCACCGTCGCGGACCGCAGCGTCCCGCGCACGTCCGCCCGGAACCGTTCTTGATCCTCGGTGAACCCGAACCGCATGTGCGTCTCCTCAAGGGGCGAGCGACTCTTCGATCGCCGCGACTACCCGGCTCAAGGCCGGTTCTGTGAAAAGGGTGTAGTGGTCACCGGGCACCCGCTCGGCCCGGAACCGGCCCGTGCACACCGTCCGCCACCGCTCACCCACGGCGCCGCCCGGGGAGGCGGCGAGCACCGTGACCGGTCCGCCGTACGGAGCCGGTGGCTCGTAGGCCTGCATCGACAGGGCGCAGGACCGGAAGGTCGCGAAGCGGGAGGTCAACTCCTGCTCGGTGAGGTCCAGTTCGACGCCGACGCGGGTCAGGGTCTGCCTGATGCCGGCGGTGCCGGCGAGCGGATCGTCCAGCACCGCCCGCACCGACGGGGTGTCACGCCCGGTCAGCCTGGCGACGTCGTGCACGAACCGCCGCCGTACCGTCGGCTCGTCGAGCGGGTCGGTGTCCTCGTCGTAGGCGGCGTCCAGCAGGACCACCGGTGGCCGTAGCCCGGTCTCCCGCTCGATCTGCCGGGCGACCTCGAAGGCGAGCACGCCGCCGTAGGACCAGCCGGCCAGGCAGCACGACTCGGGCAGGCCGCGCGCGGTCAGCGCCCGTGCGATCCGGGCGGCGGTCGCCGCCAGCCCGTCGTGCGGGTCCACGGCGGCGTCCTGTGGATCGGCGGCGAAACCGATCACGCCGATGTCCTCGCGCAACGCCCGGACCAGAGGTATGTAGCAGAACAGTTCACCGCCCGACGGGTGCAGCAGGACGACCTGCGGCTGCGCCTCGCCGGACGGGCGCATCACCACCGGCGCCCGGTCGTCCCGCGCGGTGGTCCCCGCGGGCCCCTGCCGGGACAGGCTCTCCAGCGCGTCCGGCGGATCGTCGTCCTCGCGCCGTGCGGCGCGGACGGAGTCGACGGTGGCGGCCAGGTGCGCGACGGTCGGGGAGACGAAGAAGTCGCCGAGCGAGATCTCCACCCCGAAGCGGCGGTTGATCGCGGACATCAGCTGAACGGCCTGGAGACTGTTGCCGCCCGCCAGGAAGAAGTCGTCGTGCACGCCGAGCCGGTCGTCGTGCAGCAGGGGAGCGAGCACGTCGTGCAGCAGCCTGCGCTCCGTCTCGGTGAGCGTCTCGTCGCCCGGTCCGTTGTCCGTACGCGTCAGGTCCGGCGGGGGCAGTCTGCGCCAGTCGACCTTTCCGCTGCTGGTGAGCGGCAGTTCGTCGAGTACCACGAAGTACGACGGGATCATGTACGACGGCAGGAACGTGCCCAGATGCTCGCGCACCGACGGCACCTGCTGCTCGGTGACGCCCGTCAGATAGCCGACCAGGTGCTTGGCACCGGTGTCGTCGGTCCACGGCTGTACGCTGACCGGCCCGATCCCGTCGAAACCGGTCAGTGCCGACTCCACCTCGCCCAGTTCGATGCGCAGCCCGCGGATCTTGACCTGCTGGTCGAGCCGGCCGAGGAACACCAGCCGGCCGTCCGCCAGCCGCTTCACCAGGTCGCCGGTGCGGTACAGCCGTCCGCCGGGCGCGGTGCCGAACGGGTCGGTGACGAACTTCTCCGCGGTCAGCTCCTGGCGGCGGAGATAGCCGCGCGCGAGCCCGGCACCGCCGATCACCAGCTCACCGGGGACCCCGACCGGCACCTGGCGAAGGTCACCGTCCAGCACGTGCGCCACGTGGTTGGCCATGGGCAGACCAATCGGCGGTGAGGCCTCCCAGGTGCCCGCGCACTCCTCCACGATCATCGTCACGGTGCACTCGGTCGGCCCGTAGCCGTTGAACAGCCGCCTGCCCGGGTTCCACCGGTTCACCAGTTCACCGCTGAACGCCTCGCCGCCGACGAACGCGATCCGCAGGGCGGTGAACCTCTCGGGCGCCAGCAGCGGCATCACGGTCGGGGGCAGGTCGATGACGGTGATGCCGGCCCGCTCCATCAGCGACTGGAGCCGGTCGACGGACAGCCGCTCGTCCTCGGTCGCCAGGTACAGCCGCGCTCCGGTCAGCAGCGCCGAGAACGTCTCGAACACGGAGACGTCGAAGGTCACCGAGGCGAACCCGAGCACCCGGTCGGCCGGCGTCAGATCGAACAGCTCGCGGGTGGAGTCGACGAAGTTGACGACTCCCCGGTGTTCGAGCAGGACGCCCTTGGGCCGGCCGGTGCTGCCGGAGGTGTAGATGACGTACGCGACGTCGCCGGGCCGCGCGGCGAGGGGCGGGTTCCCGTCGGGCATCGCCGCCAGGTCGTCGCGGACGTCGTCCAGTGTCACGACGGGCGCGTCGACCTCGCTCACGGTCTTGACGACGTCGGCGTGCGCGATCACCGCGCTGACCTCCGCGTCGGCGGCGATCTCCGCGACCCGGGCGGGAGGGTGGGCCGTGTCGAGCGGCACATAGGCCGCGCCCGCCTTGAGCACCGCGAGCATCGCGGTGCTCACGTCCACGTTCCTGCGCAGGCACAGGCCGATCCGCGAGCCCGGCTCGACGCCGTGCGCGCGCAGCAGGGCGGCGAGCCGGTTCGCTCGGGCGTTGAGTTCGGCGTAACTGGTCTCGACACCGGCGACGACGACCGCCACGTCGTCCGGCGACTCCCGCACGCGCGCCTCGAACTCCTCCACGACGGTGGATTCGCGGATCGGCCGCATCGGCCCCTTGCCGACCTCGGCGAGGAACTCCTTGTCCGCCGGGCTCAGTACCTCGGCGGCGGACAGCGGGGCGTCCGGCGCGGAGGTCAGGGTGTGCAGCAGTCCGTCGTAGTGCCGGGCGAACCTGGCGATGCTGTCGGCGTCGAACAGGTCGGTGTTGAACTCGATGCGCAGCAGCGCCTCGGCCCCGGTGGCCGACGGCGGTGTCAGGCTCCAGCTCATGTCGAAGCGGGAGGCTCCGGAGCGGACGCGCTCCCGCGAGGCGACGAGTCCGGGCCAGGTGGCGGTGCGTACGCCTTGCGCACCGGAGGTCCGGGCGCCATCGCCCTCGGCGCCACCGCCCTTGACGTCCGCCGCGTCGACGTCCGCCGCGTCGAAGTCCTGCGCTCCGAAGACGATCTGGAAGATCGGTGAGCGGGAAGGGTCGTGGACCGGGTCGACCGCGTCGACCAGCTTGTCGAACGGCAGCCCGCCGTGCTCGTGCGCCTCGGACGTCACCCGCGCGACCCGCCGGACCAGTTCACGGAAGGTCGGGTCGCCACAGACGTCGGCGCGCAGCACCCTCAGGTCGGCGAAGAGTCCGATGACGGAGGACAGGGTCTCGTGCCGCCGGCCCGCGTCCGGCGAGCCGATCACCAGGTCCTCCAGGCCGGTGTAGCGGTGCAGCAGGGTGAAGAAGGCGGCGGCGAGGACGTCGGACGGGCTCGCGCCTTCCTTCCGGGCCAGCTCCCTCGCCCGCTCCAGGCCCTCGTGCCCGACCGTGAAGTCGCCGCTGGCGCCGGCGAAGGTCCGGCTGTCACCGCGGGGACGGTCGGTCGGGAACTCCAGTACCTCGGCGCCCGCCAGCCTGTCCCGCCAGTAGCCGCCCAGCTTGTCCAGGTCACCGTTGTCGAGACGGCCGTGCTGCCACACCGCGTAGTCCGGGTACTGCACGGGAGGACCGGACAGCCGTGGCGCGTCGCCGTCGCACGACGACCGGTAGCACTCGGCGAGTTCCCGCAGCAGGACCTCCTGCGAGCGGGCGTCGCACACGAGCCGGGGGATGTCGAGCAGGAACAGGTGATCGTCTGGCGCCACCCGAACCAGCGTCGCGCGCCACATGGGTGTCCGGCCCGGGTCGAAGGGCGCCCCGGCCCGTTCCCGGACCAGCGTCCGTGCGGCGGCGAGCCGCTGCTCGTGGTCGTCGCCCGCCGCCTCGACCAGCGGCAGTTCGACCGGCACCTCGGTGGCGATCACCTGCATGGGGCGGCCCTCGCGTTCCACGATCGCGGTCCGCAGCGCGTCGTGCCTGGCCACGACCCCGGCCAGCGCCGAGCGCAGCGCGCTCACGTTCAGCTCGCCCTCGAGGCGCACACACAGCGGCACGTCGGAGGCGGGGCCGTCCGGGGCCGGGCGATCGAGGAACCGGAGCGTGCGCTGCGCGTGCGACAGGGGCGCCGGACCCGTGTTCCCGCGCGGCGTCGGGCCCCGCCCGGCCGCGGCCGCCACCTGCTCCCGCAGCCGGGTGAGGAACCGTTCGCGGCGCTCCGGGGGCAGCGCGGCGAGGCGCTGGGTCATGCCGGTCACGTGAGACTCCCTTCGGGCTGCCGCGCGTCGGTCGCCCGCTCGTCCGGGCGGACGGGCAGGTGTGCCAACTCCGAGACGGCAAGGGTGAGCACGTCGATGCCGCGCACGAAGTCCGAGAGGATGATGTGCTCGTCGTCGGCGTGATCGAGGCTGCTGTCGCCCGGTCCGTAGGTCGCCATCGGGATGTCCCAGACCTCGGCGAGGGTGTTCATGTCCGAGGTGGCCGTCTTCACCACCAGACGCGGCTGGGCGCGCAGTCGGCGGACACCGGACACCAACGCGCGGACCACCGGGTCGGCCCGGCCCACCCGGCAGGCGGCCACCGAGTTCAGCACTTCGAGGTGGCCGGCCGGCAGACGGTCACGCAGCCCGCGCACCAGCCCGTCGACGTCGAATCCCGGCGGTATGCGGACGCTGAGGTCCGCCGTCGCCGTGGTCAGATCGGCGTTGAGCTGACAGAGCGTCGCGCCCGGCTGGGCGAACACGCCGTGGCTCGCGTCCGGCCCGAGCAGCTCGACCAGCGCCTGCCAGCAGGCGACGGCCAGTTCGGACGCCTTCGGTTCCGGGTTGCTGGGGTGCGTGGCGGGACATCTGACGGTGTAGCGCAGATCCAGCTTGCCCTTGTAGCCGAGCACCACGCTCGACCAGCCGCTCGGTTCGCCGATGATCAGCGCGTCCGGCCGGTCGTGGGTGGCCCGGATCGCCATCGCGCCGCGGGAGCGCGGGGTCTCCTCCTCGACGACGCCGATCACCACGATCCGCCCGCGGAAGTCCACCGCGCCGGCCGCCGCGCAGATCATCGCCGCGAGCGGTCCCTTCGCGTCCACCGCGCCCCGGCCGTAGAGCCTGCCGTCCTCGGAGCGGACCGGGACATGGCCCGAGACGGTGTCCATGTGCCCCAGCAGCATCACCGTGGGGCCGTCACCGCGTTCGATCACGCCGACGACGTTGCCGACCCCGTCGATGTGCGCCTGGAAACCCAGGTTCGTCATCGCTTCGGCCAGGTAGTCGGCCAGCGCACGCTCGTGGTAGGACACGGAGGGGATCTCCAGCATCCTGCGCAGCAGTCCGAGCGCGTAGGTCTCGGTGACGCTGCCGGAGGAAGTGAACGCCACGTTCATCGTTGGGCTCGTTCCAGTAGATGGCCGACGATGTGGTCCGCGACATCGACGCGGTCGCCGAGCGCGGATTGGAAACCGCTGAACTCCACCCGGTGGTTGACCTCCAGCACCAGCAGCCGGCCGTCACGGTCCTCGATCAGGTCGACACCGGCGATGTCGGCTCCGACCGCCGCGGCGGCGTCGACCGAGAACTTGTTGATCTCCGGTGTCACCTCGCACGGCTTGGCCTGCCCGCCGAGCGCCACGTTGGTGCGCAACGCCTCACCGGTCCGGTAGACGGCGCCCAGCACCTCGCCACCGACCACGATCACCCTGATGTCCCGGTCCGGCTTGTCGATCAGCTCCTGCACGTACCCGAGGTGCGACTGCGGGCCGGGCAGCGCGGCGACGTATTCGAGCACGCCCTCCGCACTGGAACGGTCGGCCAGCGGAACCACCAGCCGGCCCCACGAGCCGACCAACGGCTTGATCAGCGCCGGGTAGCCGATGGAGTCCAGGGCGGCCAGCGCGGCCTGCGGAGTGAGGCCGAGCGCGGTGCGCGGTGTCGGCAGCCCGGCTGACTCCAGGGCCAGGGTGGTGAGCCACTTGTCGCCGCACACCTCGGTCGCGTCCGCGCTGTTGACCACCTCGACTCCCGCCGCGGTGAGGCAGCGTGCCGCGTACGCCGCGCGGACCTGACCGATCTCCCGGTTCAGCGCGTAACCCCAGGGCAGGGCACGCCGACCGGCCACGAACCACTGCCGGCGCGTGTCGACGTGGTCGAAAGGGACACCGCGCCGGTCGAATGCGTCGAACAGCCTTTTCTCGTCCGCAGCGACCCTGCTGGCGAGTACGGCGATCCTGCCGTCACCTGGGCGCTCTGGTGTCGCTGACACGTGACCTCCGTATTAGGACCACTGGCGTATGAGGACCACTGGTTGACCGGACGGCATGACCGGCCTGCCGCGTGAAAAGGAAACTACGAGCGATCCGGCACCGTGCGCGTCCGCGACAAGTTCATGAACGGGGACGCATCGCGTTGACTTTCAACCCCTGCGACTGCGAAGTCTGCTTACCCGGCTCCGGTCACACCCGTGCCACGCTTGACGGGATTCGCATACCTGCCGCATTGGCTCGCCGCGCGCTTTTCGTTCGGCTGCACCCAGCCGTGCCCAAGACGAGGGGGAAATGGTGGAACACACATCGGAGCGGATACCGGTGCTCGCTTTGTGGAGCGCGCCGCGCTGCCGCTCCACCGCGTTCGCGCGGATGATGACGGAGCGGGACGACCGCCTCGTCGTGCACGAGCCGTTCTCCCGAGTGGTCGACTTCGGCGAGGTGGAGGTCGCCGACCGGGTCGCGCGCACCGAGGAGGACGTCCTCGCGGCGCTCCGTGCCGTCGCATCGCACAAGCCGGTGTTCTTCAAGGACACCACCGACTTCCACTACCCGGCGCTCCTCGCCGACCAGGCCTTCCTGTCGGGTGCGACCCACACCTTCATCATCCGGGACCCGGCCGAGGCCATCGCCTCGCATCACGCGCTCAACCCGGACCTGGGCCGCGACGAGATCGGCTTCGCGCGGCTGTACGAGATCTTCGCCGCCGTGCAGGACGCCACCGGAACCACGCCGGTCGTGATCGACTCCGACGACCTGCTCGACCGGCCGGCCGAGACCGTGCGGGCGTACTGCTCGGCGGTGGGCATCCCCTTCCTCCCCGAGGCGCTGAGCTGGAAGCCGGGCATGCGGTCGGAATGGCAGACGACCAGCAAGTGGCACAAGTCGACCAGTGAGACCGCCGGATTCACGCGCGGTTCGAGCGGCAAAGCCGAGGCGGTCGCGGCGGACCCGACGCTGCGGGCCTACCGCGACTACCACCTGCCGTACTACGAGAAGCTGCGCGCCGTCGCGCTGCGGCCGTGACGAGGCGGCCGGAACAGTCAGCGGGATTACCCGGCGATCACACCGCAACGGCGATGCGCACATGCCACGTCATCGCGGTGCGGACGTTCAGCGTGAAATCAGCGGACCAGGTCTGACATGCATAACGGCGTTTCAGTGAGGTGGATCACTTGACGGGCATTTCGGTGTCCTCCGCCATAACGAGGCTGTGCGATCCGGTCGACATCTCCGGCCATCGCAACAACACAGCCATCTCCGCGGCGACGGAGACAAAAGCGGGGGCATTCAATGTGTGGAGAAACTCGTTTGCGGCCGAATACCTGCCGGCGGGCAGGAGTCTCGTCCACGTGGACGGCGTTCCCTTCGAATTTCCTCCGGTCTGCGACGGACCGGACAACGTCCGCTGTGCCGGACAGTTCATCCGCGTCCCCGAGGGCCGCTACGACTGGATCCATGTCCTGGCGGCGTCCGAGCGGCGCTGCGAGGAGACCGTCGAGCTGAACTTCGCCGACGGCTCCGTCGACGCGGAACCGCTGCGGGTCTCCGACTTCTGGGCGGCGCCCGCGTGGTTCGGCGAGGTCAAGGCGTTCGAGAGCCTCGTCATGCACTACCCGCACCACGTGCAACGAGGCGTCCCGGCGGTCATGTGGGCGCAGCGCGTGCCGGTCACCCGGCGGGCCGGCCTGACCGGCGTCCTGCTGCCCCGCAACGTCGCGGTGCATGTCTTCGCGGTCACCCTCCAGCGGACGGAGCCCTGACATGACCGTCGACATGACGGCACGGACGTACATGATCACCGGACCGGAACCCGAGTGGTGGTACCGCGACCTCATCAGCTGCCTGCAGGCCACGTTCGGTTCGGTGCTGGCACGCGAGGGCGTCGATCCGCTGTCCGTGCTCGGCGCCGGCTGGCGGTTCCTGCACCTGCCGGGTGACGTCAGGTCCGAGGAGTTCTACTACCCCTGCCCCACAGACGAGTCCGGGGGCGCGGACCTCGGTGCCGCCCTGGCACCGCACCACGAACTGCGCGCGCGCTGGTGGCAGCCCGCCGACGAGAGCGACGTCTGGCGGGAGGTGCGCGAGACGCTGGCCGACAACCGGCTGGTCATCGCCGCCGTGGACAACTTCCACCTGCCGTTCCGGCCCGCGTACGGAGACGTGCACGCCGCGCACCTCGTGGTGATCTACGGCCTGGACGAGGCCCGTGGGGTGGTCTACGTCTCGGACGCGATGCCGCCCGCCTTCCGCGGTGCCGTCCCGATCCGGGAGTTCCTGCGCAGCTGGGGCTCGGCGAACCCGACCGACGTCCAGGACGCCTTCTTCAGCGACGCGCGGATCGGCCGGCGCTGTCTCGACGTCCGCCTCGACGCCCCGCCCGCACCCCTGACGCCCGAGCTGCTCGGCGACTTCCTGCGCACCGACGTCGACGGCTTCACCACGGCACCCCCGGACAGCTCCGCCCGTACCGGTCTCGCCGGATTCGACGCGTTCGCCGCGGAACTCCTCGACCGGTGCCGGGCCTCGGACGCCGGCGCGCTGCGTGAGCTGTATCCGTTCGGCTGGGGCATGCAGGCGCAGGCGTCGCTGCACGGTGAACTGCTGCGTCGCTGCGGCCACCAATGGGGCGATCCGGCACTCGCCGGTGCGGGACGCGCGGTCGAGGCCGTCGCGCACGCGTGGACCGGACTGCGGTTCACCGGTGCGCACGGGCTGGAGGACCCGCGCGCGGTCGCTCCCGACATCGCGCACCACGCCACGAGGCTGCGCGGCACGTACGCGCGTGCGGTCGATGCCGTCGGCGCGGCGGCGGCGCGGCTGTGACCGCGTACGCACCAAACACCGTGACCCTGTGGAGTGGAGAGTGATGAGCAAGCTGGCAGCGTTCGGCGGTACGGCGTCCGTGCCGAGGGACCGACGCCGTGTGCAGTGGCCGTTGGTCGAGGACGAGGACCGCAAGGCCGTCCTCGACGCGCTCGACAGCGCGAGACTGGTCTCCGACACGGACGGGGTGAACCCGGTGTCCGTTCTGGAGGAGGACTGGGCCCGGCGGTTCGGCTTCGACCACTGCGTGGCGGTGTCGAACGGCACCGCGGCACTGGCCCTCGCGCTGGCCGCGCTCGGCGTCGGGCCGGGGGACGAGGTGATCGTGCCCGCGCTCAGCTTCATCGCCACCGGGCTCGCGCCGGTGCACCAGATGGCCGTTCCCGTGTTCGCCGACATCGACCCGGTCACCTTCAACATCGATCCCGACGACGTGGAGCGCCGGATCACCCACCGGACCAAGGCGATCATCCCCGTGCACCTGCACGGCGCGCCCGCCGACATGGACCGGATCACCGCGATCGCGCGCAAGCACGGCCTCGCGGTGATCGAGGACGCCGCACAGGCTCCCGGGGCCACCCACCGCGGCAGGCCGGTCGGCGGGATCGGCGACGCGGGCGCCTTCAGCCTCCAGGTCAGCAAGAACATTCCGACCTGTGGTGAAGGCGGCCTGGTGGTGACCCGCAACGCCGAGCTGGCCGAGGCGATGCGCCGGGGCAGGCAGTTCGGTGAGGTGATCGAGAGCGGTCGCGAGCGCGACTACGTGTCCTACGGCCTGGGCTGGAACTACAAGATGAACGCCCTCCAGGCCGCGTTCACCTCCGCGCAGCTCGCCCGGTTCGACGACTACGAGCGCGCGCGGCAGCACAACGTCACCGCGTTCCTCGCCCGGCTCTCGAAGCTGCCCGGTCTGCAGGTGCCGACCGCGCTGCCGGACACCACCCACGCCTGGCACATCCTGCGGTTCCGGTTCGACCCGGCCGCGTTCGGCCTGCGGGGAGTGCGACCGGAGGCGCTGCGCTCGGCGCTGCGGCGGCTGCTGCGCGCCGAGGGCGTCCCGATGTCGCAGTACCAGCTCATGCCGCTGCCGGACCAGAAGGTGTTCGTGGACCGCCTCGGCTTCGGCTCGGGCCACCCGTGGTCCGTGACCGGCGCGCCCGGAACGGCCGAGGGCGAGGGCTACCCGGTGACCCGCGCGGTCATCGCCGACTCCCTGACCATCCAGAAACGCCACCTCCACCCGGCGTCGGGCGAACTGCTCGGCCTGTACGCGGACGCCTTCGAGAAGGTCTGGGCGAACAGCGAGATGGTGGCCACGCTCGCGAAGGCGGCCTCATGACGGTCACTCAGGTCCTGGAGCGGGACACCCTGGGCACGATCGCCGCACGCATCCGCTCCCACGTCGTCGACATGTGCGCGGGTCCCGAAGGCGGCCACCTCGGCGGCGCGTTCTCCTGCGCCGACGTGCTCGCCGCGCTGTACTTCTCGGTGCTGAACGTGGACCCGCGGCGGCCGGACGACCCGGATCGCGACCGCTTCCTGCTCAGCAAGGGCCACGCCGCCGTCGGCCTCTACGCGACGCTGGCCGAACGGGGCTTCTTCCCGGTCGACGAGCTCGCCGGATACGGACGCCCCGGCAGCAGGCTGATGGGCCATCCGGTGCGCGCCGTGCCCGGTGTGGAGCTGCCGACCGGGTCGCTCGGTCACGGACTCGCGCTGGGCTGCGGGTTCGCGCTGGCCGCCCGGTACGCCGGCCGTGACGCGCGCACCTTCGTCCTGCTCGGCGACGGCGAGCTCCAGGAGGGCTCGGTGTGGGAGGCGGCCATCGCGGCCGCGTCGCTGCGCCTCGACCGGCTGGTCGTGGTGGTGGACCGCAACGGACTGCAGCTGACCGGTGCCACCGACGGCATCGCGCCGATGGAACCGCTGGCCGACCGCTGGCGCAGTTTCGGCTGGGCGGTCCGCGACGTGGACGGCCACGACCCGGACCAACTGGCGGACCATCTCGGCGCCGCGCCGTGGGAACCGGGCAAGCCGAGCGTGCTGATCGCGCGCACGGTCAAGGGCCAGGGGCTCCCGTTCCTCGCCGGCCGCAGCGCCAGCCACTACGTGACGCTGTCACCGCGCAACCACGCGCGGGCGGTCCGCGCGCTACGAGCCACGGAGGACTCCGGATGAGCCGCGCGACCAGGGAGGCGTACCGGGACACCCTGCTTCCCCTGCTGAAGCGGCATCCCGAACTGATGTGCCTGGACTCCGACACCGGACTGTTCAACGCCGAGCACGCCGCGGCGGCCGGCGAGCAGTACCTCAACCTCGGCATCGCCGAGCACAACCTGATGGGCGTGGCCGCCGGGATGGCCGCGTGCGGGCGGATCCCGTTCGTCAACACCATGGCCGCCTTCGCCGCGTCCCGGGCACTGGAACCTATCAAGATCGACATCGCTTACAACCGGCTGCCGGTCCGCATCATGGCCACCCACGGCGGTCTCGCCGCGGGCCACCTCGGTCCGACGCACCACGCCCTGGAAGACCTCGCCGTGCTGCGGGTACTGCCCTCGATGACCGTGGTGGTGCCTGCCGACGCCGCCGCCACGGAGGCGTTCGTCGAGCAGAGCCTGGACCTGACCGGACCGCTCTACGTCCGGCTCGGCCGCAAACCGACCCCGGCACTGCCCGCGGCCCCGCCCCCGGTCATCGGGAAGGCGCAGACGCTGCGGCAGGGCGGCGACGTGGTGCTCGCGAGTTGCGGCCCGTACCCGGTGCTCGCCTGCCTCGCGGCAGCCGATGTCCTCGCCGGGCACGGCATCGAGGCCACCGTGCTGAACATGCACACCCTGCGGCCGTTCGACGCGGAGACGCTGGTGGCCGCGGCCCGGCCGGCCTCGCTCGTGGTGACGCTGGAGGAGCACTGGCGCAGCGGCGGCCTCGGCGGCGCGGTGGCCGAGACGCTCGCGGAGGCGGCGCCCACGCGGGTGTTGAGGCTGGGCATGCCGGATCAGTTCGTCGACGAGGTGGGCAACCAGGAACACCTCGTCGCACATTACGACCTCACCGCGGAGCGGGTCGTGAGGGCGGTCCGTACCGCCCTCGACACGGCGGCCCGCTCCGGTAAGACCGATCAGAAGGAGTACATCTCATGACCACGACCACTGCGCAGGCCTGCCCGGAGTGCGAGGAGCCGGTACAGATCAGCGATTCGGTGCGGCTCAACGAGATTCTGGACTGCGTGGGCTGCCGAAGCGAACTGGAGATCGTGGCGCTGAACCCCACGGTGCTCGCCCTCGCGCCCGACGTCGAAGAGGACTGGGGCGAGTAGTCGTCCGAGGCAACCCGCCTGGCAACGCCCCTTGAATCTGAAGCACTTTCAAGGGGCGATCTCCCTGCCCCGTCAAGTGAATCCTCCCTCAAGGCGACTGGGCTCGCTTTGCTGAGAACGGGGAGGATCTCAGGCTCGACACCTTCAGGGACCAAGAAGTGGTCCGGCGGGGAGTTCGATCCAGTCCGAAGACGGTGACCATCTCGTCACCACGTCGCTCTGCGAGCCCGGTGACATCACGGGTTTCACCGCGCTCTGAGCGCGAGCGCTCATCAGGACCCGGTCCTTCAGCGGCAGGCTTTCAGAGTCGGCCCATGCGGACCGGTTCCGCTTCCTCGTGACGTGTCTGATACGCCCCAGCTCGCCTGGGCGCCCGTACCGGGACGGCCTTTGGGCCCGCAGATCTGGTGCTGCGGGCCCACTGGTGTGCAACCACACTCCTGGACGCTCGCCGTCACTCCGCCGGCGCTCGTGCGGGCGCTGCTCACGGTCAGCTCCTGTGCTGACATCACCTGAGCCCGAACACGCCGCTGCACGGCGATCACACGGATGACGAATCCCGTGGATGCCGTGCAGGCATGGCTACTTCTTCTGAAGACCCCCTATCGGGGGCTGTTGCCGTAGAGATAGTCCCGTTCGATCTCTCGCAGTTTCTGATAGTCGGCGAGAACCTGTGCCGGCTCGTCGGACATGAGAAAGACGAAGCCCGGCTGTGTGGCGATATCGATCGTCCGGGAAAGCGACTTCCCTTCCGAATGCCTCATGACGGTGAAGACGTGGGACGGTAGCGTGCGGATGGCGGCCATCGCCTCGTGAGACGGGATGATGCCGTGGTCCCTCGGATTGATGAGATGCACGAAACGATGGTGTTCCAGAATCTGGTAGGCGGTGGTGGGCAGGCGGTCGAACTCGTCCGGTTTCGCCACGGACAGAGCGAGGAGCTCCACCTGGTTGGTGCCGTAACAGCGTGTGTTGATGTCCGGAACCTGGCCACCGCCCATGCGTGCGGCGCTCTCGACCAGCACCGGTCCCCTGGAGGTCAGCATGACCTCGGTGTGACCGGCCGCGTTGTGCACCTCCAGGGCGTCGAGCACCCGGTGGGTGTAGGACTCCAGCTCTCTGGCGACCGGATCGTCAGGCGACAGCGGCTCGTTGTAGTCGGAGATGATGTGGCCGCCGGGGATGCGAAGTTTGTAATATCGGCAAATTTCGACAGTGTGGTGCCTGCCACCACGACTGACGGTATTGACGAAGTATTCCTCCCCTTCCAGGAACTCCTGTGCGAGCACCGTCGTGTTGGGCATCCCATGACGGTCGGTGCTGTTCATGATTTTTTTGTGGACAGCGCGAGCCTGTTCCGGGGACGAACATGCCACTACGTTGTCCGTGCTGGAGCTGGCGACCGGTTTCAGGACGACTGGATAGCCTGTCCTCTCGGCCCACGCGACGATCTCGTCGACATCGCTCGAGACCACGCTGGCCGCGTGTGCCAGGCCGGCATCGCGCAATGCCATGGCCATCTCGTACTTGTTGCGGCGGGCAGTCGGTCGGCTCATCCCGTTGCCGGGGGTGCCGAGTTCGGCGGAGAGCTGGTCGGCCAGTTCGACACCCGCCTCCTGGCCCGCGATCACATGGGTGACTTCATGCTTGCGCAGTACGGACGCTGTGGCCGCGACGTCGCCGAAATGGCGAATGTCGTCGAGGAATGTCTCAGGGGCGCTCGACAGGAGGATGTCCGGGTTGGGCGACCGGACATGCACCCACTGGATGTCGTACTGCTCCAGTACGGGCGGCAGGAGGCTCCCCGTCGAGTAGGCGTCGACAATCGCCACGCGCTTCGTTGGCGTACCGAGGTCTGTCGGCATCGTTGGCCACTTCCCTTCCGAGTTGGGCTGGTCCTAAGAGGTGGATCCGGGTCGCACCGGTGACTCGACTCGGGGCCCTCACGAAAGACGATCGGACCGCCACGCGGCCGCAGGGACACCCGGAAACGCCCAACCCCCGCCGGGGAAGGGCCGGTTGATAGGAGGGCACAGCCGAGCAGGCCGCTTTGGGACGCGACCTGCGAACCCACCCGCACCCCGCGCGTCCGCGACAAGCTCGTCCCCCACGACGCACCCGCCTGACAAGACCCCCACCCGGCTGAAAGTGAGGGTGTGGATCCGGTGTGCAAGGGCCGACCGTGGAGCCGGCCGCTGGAGGGCCGCGTGCTCTTGGTCGCCGACCTACGGGTGACAAACCTGACCCTGCGCCGACCGGCACCGCTGTCCTGGGGAGTCCAGGTCTGCCGCCGACTGCATCATCGGCCACTCGCCGTCGCCCGCCTTCCGGCAACGCAGGAGGTTCCGCAGGAATACCGTGCTGATCGCGCAGTCGAAGAACCACCGTTGCTCCGGCAACCGCAATGACTGCAAGGCGTGGGAGCCGGCCAGGGCGAAAGCCGCGGTCGGCGACACCACCGTGATCGCCGGGGGCGTCCACCGCACCATGTCAAGAAACGTCCGGACCGGTATCGAGAGTGGCACGGAAGAGGTCACGTCGGAGTAAGCGAGATGCTTATCCGCAGGAGAGAAGGTCAACGCAATGTGTCCCCGCGAATGAACTTCTCGCGGACGCGCATGGTGTCTGCGCGGTTCTACCGTTCTCTTCGGTCCGGCAGATCGGTTGTGTCGTCCGGTCACCCAATTGCCGGCAGGGTCGATGAGCAGCGGGATTCGCGCTGTCTCTCCGACTTCCTGCTTCGGCGAGTGGGTTGTACCCGAAACCGGCTCCGTCTCTCCCTGAGCGGAGGGTCGGGTCGGTCATCAGACGATCGCTCACTGTTTCGCCAAGGAATCGATCATCACTGCCGAACACGATACTCCAGGAGGTCGCGGCTTGAAATCCGTGCTCATTTTCTCCAGGCAACACTTCGGCAGCGTGGCCCTTGCCGCCGAACAACTGCGAGCCCGCGGTCTGCGTTCGGTGCTGGTCTCCGAGCTTCCTGACAATCGCCACCGAGACACATGCGACGACCATGTCGTGGTCGACTGGGAGAGCGATGACCTGTCCGTACTCCCGACCCGGCTTGAACAGCGTGGCATCGCCCCCATCGCCGTCGTCAACATGCTCGAATCGTTGTCGCCCTGGCAGGTGGCTGTAGCCACGCACTACGACCTTCCGGGTGCTGACGAGAGTCGCCATGTGCTGCTCGACAAAGTGCTGGTCCGAGAGCACATGCAGGCCCTGGGACTGTCCGACATGCGCTTCTCCGGCGATCCGGCGGCAGTGGACTTCTTCCCCGCCATCGTCAAACCCTCACGTGATTCCGGGGCCTCACGTCTGGTCAGCCGAGTGGACGGTCCGGACGAGCTTCTCGCCTACCGGCGCCGCCTGGCCGAAGCCGGCCTTGCCGACACCGAGTTGATCATCGAGGAGTACCTGCCCGGTGTTGAGTTCTCCGTGGACGGTCTTGTCGTCGACGGCCGTTTCCATCCGCTCCTGGCGGTCGAGAAGCCCGAGCACGACGACATCAGGCACCACGATGCGGGACTCGAGTTTCATCCGCCTCAGCAGGATCATGTGCGTGAGGGTGTGCGCGTCCTGTGCGAGAGGATCACCATGCTCTGCACTCATCTCCGTCTCGACCAGTTCTGGCTGCACTTCGAGGGCCGGGCCACCGAAGACGGTCGGACAGAGCTCATAGAGATCAACCCGCGCCCCGGCGGCGGCATGATCCCCGCAGCGGTCCGCGAGATCAGCGGGATCGACTCGATCGAGGCATTCGTCTCCATGGCACTGGGTGAATTCACGCTGGATCGACCGATTCCGCTTCGCGACCGGCCGATCATCGGCTGGATCGACATGGAAGGCGACGAGCTCGGCACTGTCGAGGTCAGCACCACAGTGGATGATCTGCGCGAACTACCCGGCGTAGTCGGCGCACAGATCACCAACGGCTACCAGATCACCGATTTGGAGCAGGAGAACTTCTTCCTGCGCTTCGCGGTCACCGCCGATTCCGTGACTCAGTTGCGTGAGCGTGTGGAGACCGTCCGGAACAAGGTCGATTACCGCATCACGGCGCAACCGCCGGCGAACTGAGCAACCAGCGGCAGGAGCTGGGGCCGAGCGGGCGGTGGGCACGCGAACGCGACCCCGCATCGCACGGCCGGCGCCCGGATCGAGTGGTAAGCGAAATCCACAGCCGCAGGAGAGGAAAGTCAACGTGACACGTCGCCGCGAATGCGTTTGTCGCGGAGGTGCACGGTACCGGCGTGCCCGTAGTGTCCCTTCGGCGGGCATGGAAATGCATGGCCGCTCCCCTGAACTCTGAACAGGAAAAAGCCGCCAACGAGGTGGAGGAAAGGAGGGCGAGTGAGCACTGACACAACAAATTGGGCGTACACCGGCCGGCGATACACCATGTATCGCTTCCCGCCGGACGTGGCACGCGACCTGAAGGCGTTGAACGCGCCTGACAACTGGCATGCACTGCTGGCGTGGTTCAAGGACCTGGTGTGGATGGCCGGCTGTGTTCTGCTGTGCGTCTACGGCTCGTATGGGTTCTATCCCTTGGCAGTCCTCATCATCGGTGCCAGGCAGCGCGGTCTGTCCACGATTCTTCATGATTGCGCGCACGGGGTGGGCATAGCGAACCGCCATCTGCAGATGGCCGTCGGTACCGTGCTGACCGCATACCCGATCTTTCAGCAGCATTACGCGTACAAGGTGTCGCACGTCTACACGCACCACCCGCGCCTCGGCAGCCCCGACCTCGATCCCGATCTGCGGTTCTTCATCGAGCAGGGGGCATACGAGAAGGCCGCGGCGCCGACGTACATACGGCGGGTGGTGCTCATGCCGCTGCTCGGTTCGCAGACGTGGGGCTATATCCGCTATCTCGTCCGCAATCGCTACCGGGTGCTCACCGGGGCGGAGAAGTCGTCGGGCCCCGCGAATCCTGTGCAACGGCGAAAGCGGATTCTCGACGGGGTCGGCTTCTGGGTGTTCTGGGCGACGGTCGCGGGCGCGGCCTGGTACGGAGACTGGTTCGTCGGACTGCTGCTGTTCTGGGTCATCCCGTACTTGACGAGCTTTCAGATCCTGGGCTGGTACATCGAGCTGTCGGAGCACACCCCTCTGGTGCGCGACTCCTCGGTGGACCTCTACATGACACGCAATCGCAAGAGTCGCCTCTGGGAGCGACTGCTCACCGGGATCCACAACGACCACTTCCACCTGGAACACCATCTCGACCCGCGCACGCCCTTCTACAAGCTGTCCCAGGCACGCGAGATACGGATGCGCGACCCCGAGTACGCAGAGGTGGACGCCCAGTTCGGCGGATTGTGGCACCGCGGTCCACAGGGGCAGCCCAGCGCAATCACCGCGATCGTCCGCTCCATGGTCCGAGACGAGGAGGACAACGGTGTCCCGGCCTGAGGTACCCGCACAACGCAAAGCATTCCGTGCCGTGGAGACAGCGGCCATCCACGGCGGATACGAATGGCGGCTCGGCATCACACCGCCGGTCGTCACGCCGATCTACCAGACCTCCGCGTACGAACTGCCCAGCACGGCCGACGCGGCCGGGATATTCGACCTGCAGCAGGACGGACATGCCTACACACGGCTGAACAACCCCACGTGCGATGTGCTCGAAGAGCGCATGGCCGCGGTGGACGGGGCCGCGGCCGGGCTCGCCGTCGCCTCCGGGCAGGCGGCGATCTCCATCGCGCTGCTCAATCTGTGTCAGGCCGGGGACAACATCGTCAGCTCCAACGAGCTGTACGGCGGTACGTGGAACCTGCTCGCCAACACCTTCAAGCGGTTCGGTATCGAGACTCGGTTCGTCAGCCCCTCCGATCCGAAGAACTTCGCCGCCGCCACGGACGAACGCACCCGCTGCTACTTCGGTGAGACCCTGCCCAACCCGCGGCTGAGTGTCTTCCCCATCGAGGCCGTCGCCGAACTCGGCGAGCAGGCGGGTGTGCCGCTGGTCCTCGACAACACGATGGTCCCGTACGTGTGCCGGCCCATACGACACGGCGCCCACATCCTGGTCTATTCCGCCACCAAGTACATCGGGGGCCACGGATCGACCCTCGGTGGGCTCGTCCTCGATTCCGGCCGCTTCGACTGGGAGGCGCACGCGGGCCGTCATCCGCTGCTCACGGAACCGGACGCGGCACATGGCGGGGTGGTATGGACGCGTACCGGAAAGGAGTTGAACAGTGCGCTCGGCCGGAGCAGCTACCTGCTCAAGGCCCGCGAGACCCTGTTGCGTGACCTGGGTCCCTGTCTCAGCCCCTTCAACGCCTGGCTGCTGCTCCAGGGCCTGGAGACCCTCCACCTGCGTATGCGCGCCCACGGGGAGAACGCGACCGCGGTGGCCGACTTCCTCAAGACCCACCCCAAGGTCGGGACGGTGCGCCATCCCAGCCTCAGCACCGGCGAACAAGCCCAGCTCGCCGCACGCTACTTCGGGGACAACGGCGGGCCCCTCGTCCAGTTCGAGCTGACCGGCGGACGCGAAGCCGGCTGCAGGTTCATCGAGTCGCTCCAGCTGATCTCGCACGTGACCAACGTCGGCGACGTGCGCTCACTCGCCACCCACCCGGCCTCCACCACGCACGCCCAGCTTCCCGAGCAGGAGCAACTCGCCGCCGGGGTCACCCAGGGCTCCATACGGCTGGCCGTCGGCATCGAGCACATCGACGATCTGCTGACCGACCTCGGTCAGGCCCTGGACCGCTCATGACCCGTCCGCTCGTCGCCCTCGCATGCTCGGCCGAGACGTGGGACGAGGTGCGTCACCACGCGGTGCGTCACGCCTACGTCGCCGCGCTGGAAGACGTGGCCGAGTGCACCGTGGTCCTCGTCCCGGGGGCCGGTCGCACCTTCGTGGCCCAGCTGGACCGGTTCGACGGACTGGTGCTCGGCGGCCATGAGACCAACGTCGCCCCGGAACGCTACGCGGCGGCGGACGGGCCCGGTCCCTTCGACCCCGACCGCGATGCTCTCGCGCTCGCGGTGATCCCAAAGGCCGTCGAGGCCGGTCTTCCCCTCCTCGGCATCTGCCGAGGGCTGCAGGAACTGAACGTCGCCCACGGCGGCACCCTCCGCGCCCTGGACCCACCGGTTCATCGCGAGGACCTTTCGCTCCCGCGGGATCAGCAGTACCTGCCCGCACACGAGATACGGATCAGTCCGGGCGGAACGCTGTACGAGCTGACCGGTCGCACCGGTTCGGCACGGGTGAACTCCCTCCACGGCCAGGCCATCGACAGTCTGGGGGCGGGACTTCGGATCGAGGCCGAAGCCCCCGACGGCGTCGTCGAAGCGGCGTCCGTCGCTGACGGCCGGGCCTTCGGGCTCGCGGTGCAGTGGCACCCCGAGTGGTATGCCACCACGGACTGGCTGTCCAGGAAGATCTTCCACGCTTTCGGTGACGCTGCCCGGAAACATGCGGCGGGCCGCTGACTTCTGGAGGACAAGAACTTGAACGCGTTTCCCGTCATCGAGGACCACAGGGCTGCCACCTTCGGCCTTCCCGCGTCCCTCAGCCGTCACCTGAAGATCGCCACCGTCTTCACTCCGGAACATCCGCTCGTCCTGGAGTCGGGCCGTTCGCTCTCCCATGTGCAGGTCGCCTACGAGGAGTACGGGACCCCGTCACGCCACCACGACAACACGGTGTTCGTCTGCCATGCCCTCACCGGGGACTCGCACCCGGCACGGCACGACCCGGACGACATACCCGGCTGGTGGGACGTGATGGTCGGTCCGGGCCGGCCGATCGACACGGACACCTTCCACGTCGTGAGCGCCAACGTCCTGGGCGGCTGCGCGGGAACGACGGGCCCCCTGTCCCCGGGGGAGACCGGCCGCCCGCTGGGCCCCGACTTTCCCGAGGTCACGGTCTCGGACATGGTCACCGTGCACCGGGCACTCCTCGCTCATCTCGGCATCCATCGCCTGCACTCGGTGGTCGGCGGCTCGCTGGGCGGCATGCAGGCGCTGGAGTGGCTCCTGCGTCACCCCGGCGACGCGGGGCGCTTCTTTCTCATCGGCACGGCGGCCTGTCTCACCGCCGACGGCCTGGCGGCCCACGCGGTCGGCAGAGCGGCGATCCGCTCCGATCCGCGCTTCGACAACGGTCGTTACGTGGACGGTCTCATCGAGGGGCCGCGGGACGGCCTGGGCATCGCGCGGATGGTCGCCCATCTCACCTACATGTCTCTCCAATCGCTGGAGACCAAGTTCGGGCGGGCCGTCCAACCCGGTCGCGAACCCGCCGGTCCGGCCCACGGCCGCTACGCCATCGAGAGCTATCTGGAACACCAGGCCCGCAAGTTCGTGGACCGCTTCGACGCCAACAGCTATCTCCACCTGACGACCGCGATGGACCGGTTCAGCGCCTTCGACCGCCCGCACGCCGTCACACCGGACAACGACCCGGCGGTCCACGTGTTCAGCTTCGCTTCGGACCGCCTCTTCGGCCAGGACGTCACCAGTGCGCTCCTGGCGCAGTTGACGGCCACCGAACTGACGACGGTCACCCACCACCGGGACAGCACCTCGCCCGCCGGCCACGACGCATTTCTGCTCAACGTCCCCGGATACCTGCGTGAGATGAGCACCGTCCTCGCGCCGCCGGCCGTGTGACGCCGTCGCACCAAGCAGTTCGATCCATCATCCGCAACGTCTGTAGGGACATGCCTTGATTGACAACGCGCCGACAGTAGTGGACGCACAGGGCGGGGACTTGAGGAGTCTCCCCGACCGGGAGTATCTGGACCTGGGAACCTGTGTGAACCGCTACGGCCCTCCTCCTGCCGTGGAAGCCGCTTTGCGTTCCATCAAGCCGGAGCACCTCCTCGCGCACCCCTACGGCTCCGAGGAGAGCTTCACCGAGGCCTACGCGGACTTCATCGGAGCGTCGCCGGACCGGTTGATACCCGGCCGCGGGATCACCGAGTTCATCCGCGTCCTCGCACAGCTCCTTCCGACGGAGCAGGTCGCCGTCATCACGCCCGACTACACCGACACGATTCGTTGGTTCCCCACGCATCTCGACCCTCCGTCGGGAACCGCGGAAACGCCCCAGTCACGCCTTGACCGCGTGGACTTGGCGATGCGCACCCACCCGTACGTCATGCTGTCCAACCCGAACAATCCACTGGGTTTCTACCTGCACCGAGACGACCTGGTGGACATCTGTCGCGCCAACCCGGACTCGGTTCTCATCGTCGACGAGGCGTACATCGAGTTCCTGCCCGAGCACGCCGAACTCTCGATGACGCAGAGCGGCCTGTCGAACGTGGTGGTGCTGCGCTCTCCGAACAAGTTCTTCGGTATCGCCGGCACGCGTACCGGGGCGCTCTGGACGTTGAACTCCGAGATCTACCGCAGGGTGGCCGAGCGCAAGCTCAACTGGACGCTCTCCCACGTCGACACCGTGCTGGCGACGGCCGCCCTGGCCGAAACCGAATGGGCCGAGCGCACCCGGTCCGCTCTGCTGCGCAACGCCGTCGGCCTGGAGGAGATCATCGGCGACCGGTTCCCCGGCCTGGTGCGCGGCGTCCCCGTCCACTACCGCTTCATCGCCACCGACGACCCCGTCGAAGGGCACCGCTTCTTCCTCGACCACGGTGTGGCCGTGCGGGCCCTCGACGGGAGGCAGCCGGGGCGGGTGTCCGGTCTGCGCGTGACGGCGCCTACCGCCACGGAGCTGGCGAACCTCAAGGACTCTCTGACCCAGCTGGAGCACGTGTGAGCGGGCTGAGGCCCGTTTCTTCCTCGACGAGGCCGTGCGGCTGATCCACGGCGTCGAACCCGACAGGCGGTCCCCGGTCAGAGGGGACCGCCTTCGTCGGTCAGAACCGTCTCAGGTGTCAGGTCTCAGGTCTCATGTCACGCGTCCGTCGAGAGACGCGAAAAGCCGGGGGCATCGCTGCCCCCGGCTCTCACGGAACTGTGCTCGGGCCTTACTCCATGGTCGGCCTGCGCTCGTCGATGAGCGCGGCGATGTCCGCAATGCGCGAACCGCCGACCAGGTCGGCCATGTCCACGCTGACCGAGGTCTCCTCGAAAATGCGGAACTGCAGGGCGACCGCCTGCAGCGAGCCGGCGCCGAGCTCGCGCGGTGTCCGCAGGTCGACCTCTTCGGACTCGGGCAGCCGCAAGACCTCCCGGACCATGGTCCGCAGCCCCGGCAGTGTGCCGGGATCCGCACCGACGTCAACAGTCCGGTTCTGGCCGGCCGCGGAACTCACTGCGACCGACCCTGGACGACAGAAGCCGCGATGATCATTTTCTGCACTTCGGCAACTCCTTCATGTATGCGCAACGACCTGAGCTGTCGGTTGAGTTGTTCGGTCCCGCCGCCTTCGACCGACCGGAGGCCGGCGCGCTCATGCGGAACTCACCGGCCGTTCCGCGGAGTCGGCACGCAGCAGGATGCACACCCGCAGCCCGGACACACTCGATGCCAGCAGGTAGAGCCCGCCCGCCCGGACTGTTCCGGCGGACGACCGGTCGACCAGGTTGATCAGCGGGTCTGCGGCAAAGCAGTGTCCGACCCTGGTGATGTTCGACGTGTCCAACTGGGACGTGCCGAAACCGGCCTGCACTTCCTTCATCGTCACGACGGGGAGGAAGAGGTTGTTGTGCAGCAGGCCGTCGATCGCCTCCATGCCGATGCCGGCCTCGGCGAACAGGCGCTGGTTGGCGATCCTGGTCAGATCGGCGCTGATCTCGTCGCCCCGGCCGAGCGCGGCCGGATCCTGAGCGGACGCGTCGGCGACCCATTCGTAGGTTTCCGAAGCGCCGTCCGACCGTCGCGTGACCAGGCAACTGGCCGCACCGTCGCTGAACAGTGCGAAGTCCGAGAGCCGCTCGGATTCGGCGGCCACCCGGTCCGCCGTGATCACCAGCACGGTCCGATGGCGGCCCGCGGCAACCATCGCGGCGGCGGTCTGCAGTCCGGTGAGCATGTTCGCGCACCGGTTCAGCGTGATGCCGGTAACCGGAACGGACCCGAGCTCCAGCCCACGGAGGACCGACCCGATCAGCTCACCGTGCGCCGCGATGTCGGCGGGAAACACGGTGGAGCACAGTACGAGTGCGTCGACTTCGTCCGGCTCGACGCCTGCCGCGCTCAAGGTCCGGCGGCCGGTTCGTACGGCGAGAGCGGCCGTGTCGAGTGCCGTACGGTGAACCGCACCCCACCCCCACATCCGGGCGTCGGGCACCATCTGCCGCTGGTCGACGAAGTCGGCGAATCCCTCGATCTCCGTATGGTCCATCGAGGTCTCGCCGAGCACGTACCTGGGGGCACGCAGAACCACACCGGTGGTTTCGTCCGGTTTCATGTCACCCCAGTCGCCGGCGCAGGAAGTCGGCGATCACGTCGAACGCGTCCCTGGAGGTGTCCAGCACGGACGCCAAGGCCAGAAAACCGTGCGGCAGGCTCGTGTACGCGTGGTACTCCACCGGCACGCCCGCGCGCTTGAGGGCGTCCGCATAGGCTTCGCCCTCGTCGTACAGCGGACAGTACTCGGCCGTCATCAGCAGCGCCGGGGCAAGTCCACTGTGGTCGGCCGCGTTGAGCGGTGAGGCGTAAGGGGAGTCGCCATCGGCGGGATCGGCGAGGTAGTGGTCCCAGAACCAGGCGGACGAGTGGGCGTTGAAGAACATCGGATCGGTGTTGTCGCGCATGGACTTCGTGTCCGCGCCGCTGCTGCGCGTGGGCGGGTAGACGAGCACCTGGGCGGAGATCGGCGGTCCGTCGTCGTCTCTGGCCATGAGGGCGATCGCCGCCGCCAGGTTGCCGCCGGAGCTGTCTCCCGCGAGGCCGATGCGCCCGCTGTCGGCACCGAGTTCGGACGCGTGCTCCGCCACCCATTTCACGGCGGCGTAGCAGTCGTCGATGGCTGCCGGGAACGGATGCTCGGGTGCCAGTCGGTAGCCCACGGAGACGATCACGCAGGGAACCTTGGCGGACAGCGTGCGGCAGATCGCGTCCGACGTGTCCAGGGAGCCGACGACCCAACCGCCGCCGAAGAAATACACCAGTACGGGAAGCGGGCTCTCACTCTGCGGGCGGTACACCCTGAGCGTCAGTTGGCCGGCCGGACCAGGGATGTCCAGATCGAAGACCTCTTCAGGTTGTTTGATCCAATCCCAGTTCGTGGCTTCGGTTTCCGCGTCCGCTTTCCGGGCCTGGTCCACCGACATCGTGTAAAGCGGTGTGAAACCGGTTGCGACGCGATAGTCCCTGACTCCCGCAACGGTTGGATGAAGCGGCATTCACACTCTCCCAGTTCTTCGGAACCAACGCTGCACGGCATTTCATTGGAGAAACATCCGGACCAGCATCCAGGGTGGCACGGTCCAGGGCAGCGCCGGGGTAAGCGAGTTGCTTAGCCACAGGAGAGAAAAGTCAACGCAATGTGTCCGCGTACCTGAACCTGTCGCGGACGCACATGTCGGCGGCGCGATCGTACGGTCCTTTTTGACGCGGCAGACGGGGTGCGTAATTCTCATCTCCGATGAGCCGACAGAGCTTCGTGCTGACGTGGAGGGGGAACCCCGCTCTCGGCGAGTCGTCGGGTGGAAACGCAAGATAAGGAGCCACGTTGTCCAACAATGTCGTACGCACCAGTCAGCGGCCCTCGGCGGTCATCCGGAGCGCCGCCGCCGAAGCGATCGCCCGCGGTGGACAGCCGGCCGCGGCGATCCACGTGCGCACCGAGTCAGTCGCGTGAACACCGCGGCGTCGGACCGGTCGAGCGTCGACAAGCCGCGATTCCGTGACACTCTGCGCGGCCTGCCCCGCCGGGTCTGGATCGTCAGTCTCGGCAGCCTGATCCTCCAGGTCGGCAGCTTCCTGCCCGTGTTCATCGTGCTCTACCTGACCCAGCGTGGCCATTCCGCCGGGGCCGCGGGGCTCGTGCTGGGCGCGTCAGGTCTGGGCAGTGTGCTCGGCCACGTCATCGGTGGCTATCTCACCGACACCATCGGCCGGCGATCGGCCATCCTGCTGTCCGTCGTGACCACTTCCGGCCTGACAGCGCTCGTGCCGTTCGTCGAACCGCTGCCGGTCATCATCATCGTGGTCGGTCTCATCGGCGTGATGTCGCAGATCCACCGGCCGGCCATGGCCGCGGTGCTGGTGGACTCCGTGGCGCCCGAGCAACGGCTCGCCGCCTTCGGAGTTCTCCGGTTCGCGCAGAACATCGGCGCTGCCCTGGGCGGCGTCCTCGGCGGCATCCTGGCCAGCCACTCCTACGTGGAGCTGTTCCTCATAGAGGCCGCGGCCCTCCTGCTGTTCGGCGTGATCGTGGCGGTGCTGCTGCGGGACGCCAACCGGCCGCGGTCCGACGAGGGCGAGGCCGACCCGCAGGAGGACCGGACGGTGGGGTACCGACAGGCCCTCACCGACCGCACCCTGGTGCGGTTCCTGCTGATGACCGTCTTCGGCATGTTCGTCTACATCCAGACCACCGTCGGCCTGCCCCTGCACGTCAACGACACGGGTCTGGACGAGCGGGACTTCGGTCTCCTCATGGGGCTCAACGGTCTGCTGGTGGTGCTGCTGGAGCTGCCCCTCATCAGCGTGGTCTCCCGGTACCGGCCGGAGTACGTCCTGGCCGCCGGCAACCTGTTCACCTGTGTCGGTCTCACGCTGACCGGGTTCGCGACCAGCATGGGCATGCTGGCGGTGACCGTGATGATCTGGACGTTCGGCGAGATGGTGTACTCCTCCATCGTCCAGGCCCACCTGGTGAATCTGACTCCGCCGGGGATGGTCGGGCGCTACCAGGGGCTGTACGGCGCCGCGTACACGGTCGGCACGGGCGCCGGACCGGTCATCGGCGGTGCCGTGTACGCCTACGCCCCATGGGTGCTGTGGACCCTGACCGGCGTGCTGGGGCTGCTGAGCGTCCAGCTCAGTCTGCGGGTGCGCCCCTCGGCCTCCGCGACGAAGGAAGCGAGTGCCTGACCCGCTGCCGGCCGCATGAACCTGGCACATCCGCGCGAATCCACGACGTCACGTTGCGTCGTTTCTGTCTCCCCCCATGTCCGAAATGAACAGGAGAGAACCAGTGAGTGACTTCGAAGGACTCGTTGCGATCGTCACCGGCGGTGCGCAGGGAATCGGCCTGGCCACGGCGAAACTGCTGCGCAGCAGGGGGGCCGAGGTTGCCGTACTCGACCTCAAACCGGACGGACTCCCGGACGACATCATGGGCATCCAGGCCGACGTCAGCGACGACGCCCAGGTCGAGTCCGCCGTGAACGCCGTGGTCGAGCGGTTCGGCCGGCTGGACGTCGTGGTGAACAACGCCGGTATCCCCGCGGTCGGGGACGTCGCCGCGAACAGCGACGACGAGTGGCTGCACGTACTGAATGTCAACGTGGTCGGAATGGTCAGGGTCGCCCGGCACGCCTTGCCTCATCTGCGGCGCTCGCCCTCCGCGGCGATCGTCAACACGTGCTCGATCGTGGCGTGGGCCGGCCACCAGATGCGGGCGCTGTATTCCACCAGCAAGGGCGCGGTGTACTCCCTGACGCTGGCCATGGCGGCGGACCACGCCCGCGAGGGCATCCGGGTCAACTGCGTCGCCCCCGGCACCACGGACACCCCGTGGGTCGAGAAGCAGCTCAACGGAACGGCGGATCCGGCGGCCGCACGGGAAGCGATGCACGCGTTCCTGACGCCGGGTCGCCTGGTGACCGCCGACGAGGTGGCCGGCGCGATCGCCTACCTGGCGAGCCCGCTGTCGGGCGCTTCCGTGGGCACGATGCTCGCCGTGGACGGCGGTCAGCACAGCCTGCGGCTGCGGCCGCAGGACCAGCAGCACCTCATCGGCCGCTGACCGCGTTCCGCCCAGGAGACCGACTGCCCACATCGAGGCCGAGCAGGTGATCGATCACCTGCTCGGCCTCGGTGCTTTTCCCACCGGAAATGACGCACCGCGTTGACTTTCTCCGCTGCGACTGCGCATCTCGCTTAGCCGAGCCGAGTCCTGCCCGTGCCACTCTTGGCATCGGGTGTTTCGGAGAATGAAGGCAGAGGGGAGCCGCGGAAGATGTCACGCGACCACGCACTGACCGAGAGGTACATGGAGAAGATAGGACGCGTCGTTGGTCCGGTCGACGCCGGCGAGTTCACTCGGGTATTCACCACAGGGTCGTACGCACCCCGGCCGATGTTCCTCTCCGCGGAAGAGGTCCAGCAGCTGACCCGGGACCTGGATGTGCTGCGTGGCGCGCTCTATCGCCTCCCGCGTCTTCTGTTCGACGGCGATATCGCCGAGTTCGCCAGGGTGAACGGAATGGAAAAGGCGCAGATACGCGCCATCGAGCGCTCCTCCGCTGCCGTGCCCGGCAATCTGACCAGCATGGGACGAGCGGATCTCTACGCCGACGAATCGGGTTTCCGCCTCATGGAATTCAACATGGGGAGCACGATCGGTTGGGACGGCGGAGGCATCTGCCGCGGAATCCTGGCGGATCCCGAGTTCAGCCGATTCGCCTCGGAGGAAGGACTCCAGTACGTCGACACCGCGGCGGAACAGGTCCGCACGATCCGGCACGAGATGGGACTGGCGGCCGACGCCCGCCCCGTCATCGCGCTCACCGAATGGCCCTCGAACTTGGCGGAGATGGGGGCGTACATGAGCGCTCTCGTGAATCTGTGGAGCGAGCACGGCCTGGAGGCGTATCAGTGTCACATCGGGCAGCTCGAGAGGCGGGACGGCAGGCTGTGGCTGGAGGACCGCCCGATCGACATCGTCTACCGGCAGTTCATGATGGAGGACCTGCTCGACGACAATGCCGATGCGTTGCTGGAACCCTTGCTCGGGGCGCTCGAAGACGGTGAGGTACGCATGTTCACCTCACTGGAGTCGGAGCTTTACGGCAGCAAGGCGTCGCTGGCCATGCTCTCCGACCGCACGCACCGGCACCTGTTCTCGGACGAGGAACTGGATGTGTTCGACCGTCTGCTCCCCTGGACTTCCTCGGTGACATCCGGACGTGTCGTCCTGGAGGACGGTACGCAAGCTTCGCTGATGGACCACGCGGTGGCACATCAGCACGAACTCATCCTCAAGCCCGCTCTGCTGCATGGCGGGCAGGGTGTGGTTCCGGGCTGGTCGTCGAACGTCACTCCGGAGGAATGGCGCCGGCGGCTGCTCGACGCCATGGACGGCCCTTACGTGCTGCAGAAGCGAATCCACGTGATTCCCGAGCCCTTTCCGGACCCGGACGGGGGTGTCCGGCCCTGGATCGTCACCTGGGGAGTGGTCATGATGGCGTCCGGATTCGGTGGACTGATGAACCGTTGTGCCCCTGCCGACGGGGACATCGAGGTGCTCAACCTCTTTCTTGGCGCGCTCGTCGGGTCCGGATTCCATGTCGGCCCGAGTCCGCGTACGTGACTCTCCGACGGTTTACCGGAATTTCCCCGACGGGTGCCCGGCAGCGGCGGCGCGCCCGGGCCGGTAAACGAAATGCGCAGTCGCGGGGGAGCGCGGTAACCGCCATGCGTCCCGGTGGATGAACTTGTCGCGGACGCTCATCACACCGGGTGCCCGTAGCGTCCTTTCAGCGGCAGAGCGACCTCCGAAAGGAGTGCCGCCACGTGGCCACCACACAGATCCAGTCCTGTCCGGAGCGCCAGGACGAACCGGAGGTCACGACGTTGAGCCCGGCGGCGCTCGCCCTCACGCCCGAGGCCGAAGAACTGTGCGAGCCGGTCGCCGAGCCGGCCATCCGAGTGAGGATCACGATGAGTTTCTCCCAAGTGTTCGATCCCGGCGTTCTGGCCCTGCCGCTGTTCGACGACGCACACCGCACCCTCGCCGACGAGATCGGGCAGTGGTGCGCGGACCGGGCCGAGGCATGGGCGCACCTGGACACCACCGATCCGGCCGCCACCGGCCGGGCCATGCTCGCCGAACTCGGCCGGTCGGGTTGGCTGCGCCACCTCGACCCCGACCAGCCCGACTCCGACGTCCGGTCCCTGTGCATCAGGCGCCAGGCCCTGGCTCACCACGAGGACCTGGCCGACTTCAGCTACTCGATCCAGGAACTCACCGCCGCCGCGATCGGCCGCCACGGCACCGACCGGCAGCGTCGCCGCTACCTGCCCGCACTGGCCACCGGGACCAGCGCAGGGGCGCTGGCTCTCTCCGAGCCCGGCGCCGGCTCCGACCTCGCCGCTGTGGTGCTCGAAGCGACCCCCGACGGGGACGGATTCGTCCTCAACGGAACCAAGACATGGATCGCGCAAGGCGACATCGCCGACGTGTGTGTCGTCCTGGCCCGCACCGGAGACGGACCCGGACCGCTGGGCCTGACCACCTTCCTCGTCGATGGTGACGCCCCCGGCTTCAAAGCCCAGGCCATCGACGCGATCGCGCCCCGCTCGTGGGCCGAACTGACGTTCACGGACGTCCGCGTGGGCCCCGAAGCCGTCCTCGGCGAACGCGGCCAGGGCCTCGTGGTCGCTCTCGACCTGCTCGAACGAGCGCGTGCGACCGTGGCAGCCGCCGCGATCGGCTTCGCCAGGCGCGCCCACCGGCTCGCAGTCGGCCACGCCCGTACCCGCAAGGCCTACGGAGGCCGCCTGGCGGACCTCCAGCTCGTCAGGTCCTCTCTCGCGGGCATGGACGTCAAGCTCTCGGCCGCCGCTTTGCTGACCGCCCGCGCCGCCTGGGCGATGGACCTTGACCTCGACCACGCCAAGCACTCCTCGACCGCCAAGCTCTACGCCACCGAGGCCGCCGGCGAGATCGTCGACAGCGCCGTCCAGATCTTCGGCGCCGCCGGGCTCGTCTCCGGCAGCGCGATGGAGCGGCTCTACCGCCAGATCCGTTCCCTGCGCATCTACGAGGGGTCGTCCGAAGTGATCGAGATGACGATCGCCGACGCCCTGTGAACGACCGCGCTCGACAAGGGAAGACACCCATGACGCCCCCTCACCTGTGGCTGCGCGCCGAGACCCACCCCGGCGAGCAACGCACCCCACTGACCCCTGCCGACACCGCCACGCTCGTCAAGCAGGGCGCGCAGGTGACCGTCGAGCACTCTTCCGCACGCTGCTACCCGATCGCCGACTACCTCGACGCCGGCGCCCGGCCCGTCCCCGCCCACTCCTGGACCGACGCGCCCGCCGACGCCCACGTCCTCGGGCTCAAGGCCCTTCCCGAGGACACCGCCGCTGTCGGCGGCCGCCACCTGTACTTCGCGCACGCCTACAAGGGGCAGCAAGGTGCCCGGGAACTCCTGGCCCGCTTCGTGACCGGGGGCGGCGAGATCCTCGACCTGGAACACCTCACCGACGCCCGCGAACGCCGCCTCGCCGCCTTCGGCCACTGGGCCGGCTACGTCGGTGCCGCGCTGGCGGTCCGGCACTGGACGGGCGACCTCGTCCGTCCACTGCGACCGACCACCAAGGACGTGCTCGACACCTTCCTCGGCCCGCTGTCGCGGCGGCCGCGCGTGCTCGTCGTCGGCGCCCGCGGACGCTGTGGCCGCGGCGCCCGCGCCGCGCTCGAACGCGCCGGCATCGACGCGACCCTGTGGGACCTGGCCGAGACCGCCGACCTCGACCGTGAGGCCATTCTCGACCACGACATCCTCATCAACGCCGTCCAGCTCACCGAACCCGGCGAGCCCTTCCTCGCCCCTGAGCACCTGCGAGCCGACCGCCGCCTCTCGCTCATCGTCGACGTCACCTGTGACGTCGGCGGCCCCACCCATCTGCTGCCGGTCTACAACCGGCTCACCAGCTGGGACGAGCCGGTCCGTGCCGTCGCCGACGGGCTCGCGGTCATCGCCATCGACAACCTTCCCTCCCTGCTGCCGCGCGAAGCCAGCGACGACTTCTCCGCCCAACTGGCCCCTCATCTGCCGCAGTTGCCCGACGGCGACTGCTGGGAACGCAGCCGGCGAGCCTTTCGCACGGCCCTGAGTGAGACGGATCTCCATGATGTCTGACCTTCCCGTCCGACCCACCGGGACCGTCCATTGGGTCGGCACCGGTCTGTCGACCGGCCGTACCGGACTCGACCTTCTCGGCCAGGGAGCCGAGGTCACCCTGTGGGGCCGCACCCGTGAACGGGCCGACGCCCGCCTCGAGGCGCTCGCCCCTGAAGCGCCGGTGCGGACGCGCGGCCTTGACCGCGACGACCTCGCGGCCGCGCTGCGTCCCGGTGACGTGCTCGTCTCCATGCTCCCGGCGGGCCACCACCCCGGCCTGCTGCGCACCGCCATCGACGCCGGAGCCCACTTCGCCTGCACCAGCTACACCTCGCCGGAGATCGAGGCACTCTCGAAAGAGGCGGTGGCGCGGCGCCTGGTGGTCCTCACCGAAGCGGGACTCGACCCCGGCATCGACCACCTCATGACTCACCTGCTGGTCGCGCAGGCGCGCGATGCTGTCGGTGACCGCGCCGACCGAGTCGCGCTGACCTCCTACTGCGGGGGTATCCCCGCCGAACCGAACGAGTTCCGCTACCGGTTCAGCTGGGCCCCGCTGGGAGTGCTGACCGCCCTCACCGCCCCTGCCCGGTACGTGCGTGACGGCCAGGTACGCGAAGTCGAGCGACCCTGGGAGGCCACCGAGGAGCTCGTGCTCGACGGCGAGGTCTTCGAGGTCTATCCCAACCGCGACAGCGTCGGCTTCATCGACCAGTACGGCTTCCCCGAAGGCTGGCGCACCGACGCCTTCGTCCGCGGCACTCTGCGTCCACAGGGATGGAGGGCGGCGTGGAAGGGCGTGTTCGACACCGTCGCCTCCGGCGACCGCGTCCGCCTCGCCGCCCTGGCCGACGAGCTGGCCGAGCGGTACCCGACCACCGACACCGACCGCGACCGTGTCGTCCTCACCGTCGGCCTGGACGTCGAACACGACGGCCGGCACTGGTCCGGCAGCTACCGGCTCGATGTGAGCGGTGACGACACCGACACCGCGATGGCCCGGTGCGTCTCGACCACCGTCGCCTCCGGCGTCGAACGCGTCCTCGCCGCAGCCCTACCGCCCGGCCTGCAGCGGGCCGCCGTCGACACCGAAGAGGCGAGCCGCCTGCTCGACCGGCTCGCCCGGGCCGGCCTGCCCTGCACTCTCCGATCAACCGATCAGGAACGACAGCACTGATCCCGGTCTACGACCAGACACCGATGGCCCGCGGACGCCGGATCCGGCAAGCGTCGTGAAACGGGCTCAACAGCCTGCACCTCCTAGGGAAGGACTTGACGTGGGACCTGTACCGAAGCCAATGAGGACGTCCGGTTCCGCCGAGCAGACCAGTCACCACCGGCTCGTCGGCATCGGCGCAGGCCCAGCCAACCTGAGTCTGGCCGCACTGCTGCACGGCGATCCGGAGCAGCCGAACCTCTTCATCGACCGCAAGCCGAGCTTCACCTGGCACGACGACCAACTCGTCACCGGCGCGACCCTCCAGGTGTCGATCTTCAAGGACCTGGTGAGCCTGTCCGACCCGACCAACCGGTTCTCGTTCCTGTCCTATCTGCACGAGCACGGCCGGATATATCACTTCCTCAACGCCCAGTTCGCCGAGGTGCCCCGCACCGAGTTCCGCAACTACCTGGCCTGGGCGGCCGAGACCAACGAGAACGTGGCCTTCTCCGAGACCGTCGAACGGGTCGACTTCGACGGGGTCTTCCGCGTCACCACCGATCGTCGCCAGGTCACCGCGGACAACATCGCCGTGGGCGTCGGCACCGTTCCGTGGGTGCCCGAGTTCGCCGTCCCGCACCTGGGCGCGGGGCACTTCCACGTCAGCCAGTATCTGAGGCACGCGAAGGAACTGGCGGGCAAGCGGGTCGCGGTGGTCGGCGGTGGCCAGTCCGGGGCCGAGGCGTTCCTCGATCTGATCTCGCGGTCCGAATCCGAGCGTCCGGCCTGGGTCTCGTGGGTCTCCCGACGCCGCAACTACTTCCCGATCGACGACTCGACCTTCACCAACGATTTCTACATGCCGGAGTACTCCGAGTACTTCTACCGGCTGTCGGAGTCCAAGCGTGCCGAGCTCAACTCGGCCCACATGCTGAGCTCGGACGGGATCTCCGAGTCGACCCTCCGGGCGATCTACCAGGAGCTGTACCGACTCCAGTTCATCGAGCGGGACGAGCACCGATTCGGGCTCCTGCCCAACCGGACCGTCGTGGCCGCCGACCGCACGGGCAGCGGGGCCTTCGAAGTGACGCTGCGTCACAACGACGAGTCCGGCCAGAGCCAGTGTCTTCCGGTCGACGCGGTGGTGTGGGCAACCGGCTTCCGCCCCGCCCCCAAGACGTTCCTGGAGCCGTTGACGGACCGCATCGAGACCGAGAACGGCGAGGTCCGTGTCAACGAGGACTTCGCGGTCACCTGGGACGGCCCGCTCGACCGGAACATCTTCATGCAGAACGCGGTGCGCGGTCAGCGAGGCCTGCCCGACGTGAACCTGAGTCTGAACGCCTGGCGGGCCCAGCGCATCGCCAGCCGTCTGCGAGGCTGCAGCGCCCCCGAAATGGCGATGTCGTTCATCGACTGGTCGGCCAAGGACGGGCGGGGCACTCAGTGGACACTGTAGATCTCGCAGTCGTCGGCGGCGGGGTCATCGGTGCGCTCGTCGCCCACGAAGCGGTCACGGCTTTCCCCGACGCGCGGGTCGCCGTCCTGGAACGCGGCCTGATCGGCCAGGGTGCCTCCAGCCGCTCCGCCGGCGTCCATTTCCCGCGCGGCGCGACCCCGCGGGTCAGGTCCATGAGCGAGCACTCCCATCGCGTCTGGGAACGTCTGGCCACCGAACTCGACCTGCCGATCCGTGAGGTGGACGCGACGGTCGTCTCCACCGGCGACGCCGACGCGCTCTCCACCACCTACCCACGACTCGGTGACGAGACAGCCCCGGCCGACCCGGCCCGCGGCTGGGCGGCTCCGCCGGAGGGCCGTGCGTGGACCCTGCCCGGTTGCCACTACGCCGACGTCCAAGGAGTCGCCGGCCGCGTGCTGGCCAGGCTCCGCGACCGCGTGACCGTTCTGGAGGGAACCGAGGTCACGGAACTCGCCTCCGACGGCGCGTACCACCGCCTCACCCTCGGCCAGGGGCGCGAGTTGCTCGCCCGGCGGGTCGTCCTGGCCCCCGGTCCGTGGCTCGCGCACCCCGCCTGGGCCGACCTGGTCGCCCCGCTCGGCCTTCGCGTCAAGAAGGTCGTCGCCACCCATGTCGAGTCGACTCCCGGGCCCGACGATCCACTCACGATCTTCCACGACGAGGACGCCTTCCTCCTGCCGCTCCACGGGCGCGGACACTTCCTGTTCAGCTACACATGCGATCGCTGGGACGTCGCCCCCGACGACGTCGAACTCGCCTTGGAGCGTTCCGATCTCGACGATGCCCAGGCCGTCCTGGGCCGCTTCGCGCCCGACCTGGCGGCCCGGTGCGACTCCGGCCGGGTCTTCTGCGACGCCTACAGCCCGAGCCGCGAACCCGTGATCACCGAACTGAGGCCCGGCCTGGTCTTCGCCGGAGCCGCCAACGGCTCCGGCTACCGCCTGGCACCCGCCATCGCTGCCGAGACCGTCGCCGCCCTGGATCTCACACCGACCCGAACCCTCTCCCAGCCACGACAGAGGCAGTCATGATCCTCAACTATTACAGCGAATCCGAACTGTCCGAAGCCTTCGGCATCGACATGTCCTCGGTCGAGGGCCTCGGCGTCGGTGCCGGCTGGGGGCGTGTCGCCCCCGGCGTCACCTCGACCAGTCACCAGCACGACGAGACCGAGTTCTTCGTCATCGTCGCCGGTACGGGCGAGCTGAGCATCGACGGTCGCACCCATCCGGCCCGGCCCGGCACCGTGGTTCTGTTCGAGCCGTTCGAATCGCACACCATCACCAACACCGGCGAGACGGACCTGGTCTTCTTCACCCAGTACTGGCGCGACTCGGCCCGTGCCCGTGCCTCGGCGCTGTCACGTACTCGCGCGAACCACACCGAGCGCCCCCAGTTCGTGTTCTCCACTCCGCCGACCCCCAACGGCGACCTGCATCTCGGCCACCTCTCCGGCCCCTACCTCGGTGCCGACGTCTACGTCCGCTACCAGCGCCTCAGCGGCAACCGGGCCTGGCACCTGACCGGCAGTGACGACTTCCAGAGCTACGTCACGGCCGTCGCCGCTCGCGAGAACTCCACCCCCGCCGAGGTCGCCGCCCACTACTCGGCCGAGATCGCCGCGACGCTCAAGGCGATGGACATCGAGGTCGACCAGTACTACGTCACCAGCGTGGACGAGGGCTACCCCGAAGGCCTCCAGCGCTTCTTCACCCGGCTGGTCGAGTCCGGACAGGTCAGCCCCAAAACAACGCCTGGCCTTGTCGACTCCGAGACGGGCGAGTACCTCTACGAAGTCAACGTCGGCGGCACCTGCCCCAGTTGTTCCCACGGCGCCGGTGGCAACATCTGCGAAGAATGCGGCGAGCCCAACCTGGTCGCCGACCTCGTTGATCCGACCTCCGGCATCAGCAGCACCACACCGAAGAACGCCGACGTCGAGCGCTACACGCTGCCGCTGCACGAGTTCGCCGACGCCGTCGCCGACCACCACCGACGCGGCCGTGTTCCGGTCCGGCTGCGCGAACTGGCCCAGCGGGTCTTCGCCCGCGAGACGCTCGACCTGCCGATCTCCCATCCTTCCGACTGGGGAGTGCGGCCCGCCGAGGACGATCTGGACGGCCAGGTCATCTGGGTCTGGCCGGAGATGAGCCACGGCTTCCTCCACGGCATCGAACGGCTCGGTGCCGGTCTGGGGGAGGGCTGGTCGAAGGAGGTGCCTTCCCCCGACTGGAAGATCGTGCACTTCTTCGGCTACGACAACAGCTTCTACCACTCGATTCTCTACCCGGTCCTGTACCAACTGGCCTTCCCGGAGTGGAACCCGGACGTCGACTACCACGTCAACGAGTTCTACCTGCTCGAAGGCCAGAAGTTCTCCACCAGCCGGCGGCACGCGATCTGGGGCAAGGAGATTCTTACCCCCGACACCGTCGACGCCGTCCGCTACTACCTCTCCCGCACCCGCCCCGAGGGCGAGCGCACTGATTTCCGTCGCGCCGAATTCGACCGCGCCTGCGCCGACACGCTCGTCGGCCAGTGGGAGGAGTGGCTCAACGGCCTGGGCGACCGTATCGATGGTCGGTTCAGCGGCGTCGTCCCTGACGCGGGCACCTGGACCAGCGAGCACACCGCCTTCCTGGCTCGCCTGTCGCTGCGGCTCGACGAGATCACCGCCGCACTCAATCCCGAAGGCTTCTCGCTGAGGTCCGCCGCCACCGCACTCGACGGCATCGTCGCCGATGTCCGTGCCTTCTCCCGTCAGCAGTCCGCCTTGGCCCAGGACGACCGCTGGAGCTCCGAGGCCCGCACCGCCATCGCTCTCGAACTGGCCGCGGCCCGCCTCCTCGCCACCGTCTCGGCTCCCCTGATGCCGCGCTTCTCGGCCAAGCTGGCCGCCGCCCTCGGCATCCCGGCGATCGAAACCTGGCCCGACACGGCCGACCTGGTCGAGCCCGGCAGCCGCTGCACCCTCTCGGGCAGCCGCTTCTTCAGCACCGGCGAGCAGCGATGACCGACTCGATCATCAACCGCATCATCGCCACCAGGCCCGACCATGACGGTGCCCTCACCGTCGCCGGCCTCGGCCACCGCACCACCATGCCGCTGGCCGAGTTCCACGACCGGGCCAGGGCCGTCGCCGGAGCCCTGCGCCGCCGGGGCATCGGACCGGGCCACCGCATCGGCATCCTCTCGGCCAACCGTCTCGAATGGGTGCTGCTCGACCTTGCCGCCCTCATGATCAAGGCACAGACCGCGGGTTTCGAGCCCGGCAAGTTCAGTGCCGACGGCGACTTGATCGAGCGCTACGACCTCGACCTTCTCTGCACCGACGTGCCGCTGTCCGATCACGCCCCGTCCCGGGCCATGTCGATCTCGGCCATCGCCGGCTACGCCGAGGAAGCCACCGCGGCGTTCGACCCGGTCGAATGGGGCGCCACGGAATGCACCACCGTCAAGTTCACCTCCGGCTCCACCGGAGTTCCCAAGGGACTTGAGGCCACCGTCGGCAGCATCGACTCCTCGCTGCACGATGTGCAGAGCCTGTTCGACCATCGTCCGGGTGACAACATCCTTTCTTTTCTGCCCCTCTCGCTTCTTCAACAGCGCTACTGGCTCTATTCGGCGCTGTATTGGGGGCACGACATCACCATCACGACCTACCAGTCCGTCTTCGCCGTGATGCCGACCGTCCGCCCCACGGTCGTCATGGGGGTCCCCGCCTTCTTCGACACCGCCAGGCGACACCTCGAAAGCAGCCTCACCGACGGCGTCGAGCCCGCCAAGGCCGCCACCGAACTCTTCGGCGACCGCATCCGCTACCTGTGGACGGGCTCGGCCCCCGCCGACTCGTCCACGCTCAGGTTCTACGACGAAGCCGGGCTTCCCCTCTACGAGGGCTACGGCCTCAACGAAACCTGTATCGCCACCAAGAACCACCCCGGCGCCCATCGTGAAGGCAGCGTGGGCCGGCCTCTCCCCGGCAAGGGGATCATCATCGACGACGAGGGTGTGGTCTGCGTCCGCAGCGACCACCCGGTCAACACCGCCTACACATATGCCGCCCCCGGTGACAGCGAACGCATGTTCAAGCCCGGCGGTGTCGTCCGTACCGGGGACCTCGGCCGCCTCGACGAAGACGGCTTCTTGTACATCCTTGGACGCACCGACGATGTCATCGTCCTCGACAACGCCAAGAAGATCATCGTCAGGCCCGTCGAGACTCGTTTCCGTGACACCGGTGCGGTGGCCGAATGTGTCCTCTACTTCCCCAGCCAAGCCGGACTGGTCGCCGTCGTCTCCCCCCACCCCGGCCCGGTCGACACCACGGCGATCGCCCAGGCGCTCGCCTCGGTCAACGCAGCGTCCGAACGCGACGAGCGGATCTCCCGCGTCATCGTCGCCGACGAACCGTTCACCGTGGAAAACGGGCTCCTCACTTCTCAGTTCAAACCGATCCGCAAGCGCATCGCCGACCGTTACCGCCACCGCATCGACGACCCGAAGGCAGGTATCCATGCCCACTGACCTCGACACCCTGGCCCGCGAAAAGCTCTCCAAGGTGCTGCGTGACCACCCCGATCCCGTGGCCCTCGACCCCGACGAGGACCTCGTCCAGACCTATGGGATCACCTCCCTCAACAAGGTTCTGTTCCTGACCTCCCTGTGCAAGGAGGCCGAAGTCGGTCTCGACAAGTTCACCGAAGACGACCTCGCCGGCATGCGCACCCTCGGTGATGTCGTTGACGCCCTCCGGCCCCACGCCCCCCAGAAGGGATGAGGTTCTTGAGCCACACTGCCTGGAGCCAGAGCGCGTCCACGCTCCTTGCGAACGAGCACGTCGAACTCCATCCCATCTCGGAGAGCGACCGCGAACCGCTTCGCAAAATCGCATTCGATCAGCGCATCTGGACGTACTTCGTTTCCCGGGTCGAGAGCGACACCGACTTCGACCCGTTCTTCGACGCCATGCTCGCCGACCAGAACAGCGGCAAACGTGCGGTCTACATCATCGTCGACAAGAGCACCGGAGAGACCGCTGGAAGCAGCAGCTACGGCAACCTCGCCGAAGCGGACCGGCGCCTTGAGATCGGATGGTCATGGCTCGGTGCCGACTTCCAGGGGAAGGGCGTCAACCGGTGGGCCAAGTACCTCCTTCTGCAGCACGCGTTCGACGTCATGGGAGCTGAGCGCGTCGAATTCAAGACCGACGTCCTCAACGATCAGGCCCGGGCCGGCCTGCGCAAGATCGGTGCATACGAGGAAGGCGTCATGCGCAGCTTCAACCCCATGCCCGAAGGCAGGAGGCGGGACGCGATCTACTATTCGGTTCTCCGCGCCGAATGGCCCTCGGTCCGGGACCAGCTGAGCCGACTCGGCAGGGCTGTCAACCCGTGCGCATGAACAGCGTGCCACTCCTCGAGCTGTCCGGCCCGGCGCACGCCCGTGGGTTCGCACACGGACGCGCGCTGGCCGGACGGCTCCGCGGCTTTCTCGACGACTCGCTCGCCCGCCTCGGCCACCTCGGCGACCGGCCGGTGGACCTCGACTCACTGCGACCGGGCATCGCCGCCCACCGTGAGGTCGTCGCCACCGCGTTGCCGGACCTCGCGGACGAGGTCGACGGTCTCGCCGCCGGCGCCGGAGTCGACCGGGACGCGGCCTGGCTGCTGCAACTGCGCCGCGAGCTGCTGGGCTACAGCCGTGTCACCGGCGGGGACTGCACCACCTATGCCTCGGTCCGCGGCCGGCCGGTGCTGGCGCAGACGGTCGACCTGAACGGGAACCTCGACGACCAGATCGCCGTCCTGGCGGTCTCCGGACCGCGCCACCGCTCCCTGGTGCTCAGCTTCGCCGGACTCCTGGGCTACCTCGGCGTCAACGACGCCGGAATCGCCGTGGGCCTCAACCTCGTCCTCGGCGGTGCATGGGAGCCGGGAGTGCCGCCGTACCTGGCGATCCGGCACGTGCTGGACAGCGCCGGCAGTGTAGACGAGGCCGTCGAGACGCTGTGCGCACTCCCGTTGGCCAGCTCGCGCTCGTTCATGATCTGCGGCGAGGAGCGGGCCGTGTGCGTCGAAGCCCTGGGCGCGGAGCGGCGCGTCCTCGAAGGTGACGACCTGGCGCACACCAACCACTTCCTGGCCCCGGATTTCGCCGAAAGAGACGAGATCAACGTCTTCGCCAAGAACTCGTCGAGGCGACGCCTCGAGACAGTCCGAGAGGCGGGCATTCCGGATGCCGGCGATACCGCGAGCCATCACCGGCTCCTCGCGACGCCGCCGATCCTCGTGCCGGACAACGGCGACATCCGACGCGAGCGGACCGTTGCGGCAGTGCTGTTGCGCCCCGATCTGGGGGAGTTCCGGCTGTGGCCGGGTGATCCGTCCACCGCGCAGGAGCACGTTCACTCTTTGCCGTCGCGGTCGGCGTTCGGGCTCGCGTCGAGTAATCGCAACGCGTAGTCGCGCGGCGTGAAAGTCAGTCCGGTGCGTCCCTCGGAATGCGTTGATCGCGGACGCGGGCGACACGGGTTGATTCGTAGTTTCCCTTCCATGGGTGGTCGGTTCGGACTGAAGGGAGTTGTGGTGACAGGTCGGAGTGTGTCGGTGAGAGGGGTGTTCTCGTGATCCGCGTGGCAGTGGCCGGTGCGGCCGGTTATATCGGCGGGGAGTTGCTGCGGCTGTTGCTGGGACATCCCGAGGTCGAGGTGGTGGGCGCGGTCTCGTCCCGTTTCCCGGGGAAACGGGTCGACGGTGTGCACCCGAATCTGCGGTCCACCACCGATCTGACGTTCTGTTCGGCCGAGGAGGTCGAGGAGTGCGACGCGGTGTTCCTGGCGCTGCCGCACCGGGTGGCGATGACCCAGATCGATCAGTGGACCCAGCGGTCCAAGCTCGTCGTCGATCTGACCGGGGACTTCCGGCTCGATGACACCGAAGTCTTCCAGCGTTACTACGACGAGGAGCACCAGGCCCCGCACCTGCTGGACGATTTCGTGCCCGGCCTTCCCGAACTGCACCGCGAGAGCCTGCGCACCGCAGACCTGATCAGTGTTCCCGGCTGCATGGCCGCGGCCGGCGTGCTCGCCCTGTACCCCCTGGTGGCCCGTGATCTGATCGATCTCGAGCAAGGGGCGCAGTTCGATGCCCGTACCGGTTCCAGCGGCTCGGGCGCCACCGCCGGCCCGGCCAACCTGCACGCCGAACGCAGCGGTGCCATGCGCGTGTTCGCGCCCACCGGTCACCGGCACGAAGCCGAGATCTCGCGGCATCTGGGCCTGCCGGCCGCGATGACCGCCACCGGCGTCGAAGCGGTCCGCGGAGTCCAGACCATCTGCCATGCCACCCTGCGCCCCGGCGTGGACAAGCAGACCGTGCGCCGAGCCTTTCGCGAGCAGTACGCCAAGGAACCCTTCGTCCGCGTCGTCGCGCACCAACGCGGCATCTTCCGCTACCCCGACCCGAAGATCCTCCTCGGCTCGAACTACTGCGACGTCGGCTACGCCGTCGACGAGGCCGCCGGCCGTCTGACCACGATCGCCGCCCTGGACAACCTCGTCAAAGGCGGCGCCGGCAACGCCCTGCAATGCCTCAACATCCGCATGGGCCTGCCCGAGACGCTCGGCCTGACCTTCCCCGGCCTCCACCCCCTGTGAACCCCGGCCAACCGGAGAGACCGTGACCCCCAAACCGCTGACCGTCGTCAAATGCGGCGGCAATCCGGCCGTCGACGCCGCGGGCATCTGCGCCGACATCGCCCGTCTCGTCCACGAAGGACACTCGGTCCTTCTCGTCCATGGAGGCTCCGGCGAGATCGGGCGCCTCGCCGGCAGACTCGGCGTCGCACAACGCACCCTCGTCGCCCCGGACAACGTGTCCACGCGCTACACCGACCCGGAGACCCTCGAAGTGGTCGTCCTCGCCCTGGCCGGCGCGGTCAAGCCCGGACTCGTGGCGGAACTCTCCCGACACAAGGTGCCCTCGGTCGGCCTCACCGGCATGGACGGCGGAATGCTTCGCGCCCGACGGAAATCCGCCGTCCGCGCCGTCGTCGACGGCCGCACCGTCCTGATCCGCGACAACCACAGCGGCCGGATCACCACGGTCCGCACCGAACTCCCCGAGACCCTCCTGCAGGCCGGCTACGTACCGGTGATCTCACCGCCCGCCATCGACGAACACGACCAGCCCGTCAACGTCGATGCCGACCGTGCCGCGGCGGCACTGGCCGCCGCACTCGGCGCCGACCAGCTCCTCCTGCTCACCGGCGCACCCGGTGTACTCGCCGACCCCGACGACCCCACCAGCGTGCAGAGCACCCACCAGATATCCCCCACCGGCCCACCCGACCCGTCCGCCACGGGCGGCATGGCGCTCAAGCTCATCGCCGCACGCGAAGCGCTCACCGGCGGAGTCGGCACCGTACGCATCGCGGACGGACGCGCCTCCGAGCCCGTCAGCCGAGCACTCGCAGGGGCCGGCACCACGGTGCACGTCTCCCGCGCGGGGGCGCCGACCCACAGCTCACGCCAAAGGGAGATCCGCACATGAGCGAACCGCATGGCACATCAGCCGACTGGCAGGGCGGCACGGTCTGGCTGACCGGGCTGCCGAGCGCGGGCAAGACCACCATCGCGGTGGGTCTCGCCGACCGACTGCGCTCCGGTGGACACCGGGTTCAGGTGCTCGACGGTGACGAAGTCCGGGCCGCCCTCTCCGCGGAACTCGGATTCTCGAAGGAGGACAGGGACACCAACGTGCGGCGGATCGGCTACGTGGCCGCTCTGCTCGCCGAGCACGGCGTCACGGTGCTGGTGCCGGTCATCGCCCCCTACGCGCTGTCCCGCGCGGCGGTCCGGGACCTGCACGCGGCGCGCGGCGTCCCCTACCTCGAGGTGCACGTGGCGGCTCCGGTGGAGATCTGCGCCGACCGGGACGTCAAGGGCCTCTACGCCAGGCAGGCGGCGGGCGAGCTCAGCGGTCTCACCGGGGCGGACGACCCCTATGAGGCGCCCGTCGACCCCGATCTGCGTGTCCTCACGCAGTATCAGACAGTCGACGAATCGGTCCGGCAGGTGCGTGCGCTGCTCACGGCACGAGGTCTGTCGTGACCGCCGCCGCGCGGGCGGTGCCCGCCGGCCGTACCGGACGCTCCGGCCCGGGAGTGGATCCGGTGGCCCCGCTGACGCACCTGGACATGCTGGAGGCCGAGGCGGCCCACATCTTCCGTGAGGTGGCGGGGGAGTTCGACCGGTCGACGCTGCTGTTCTCCGGCGGCAAGGACTCGATCGTCATGCTGCACGTGGCGCTCAAGGCGTTCGCCCCGGCGCCACTGCCGTTCTCCCTGTTGCACGTGGACACCGGTCACAACTTCCCCGAGGTGATCGCCTACCGCGACCGGATCGTCGAGAAGCACGGTCTGAGGCTCGATGTGGCATCCGTGCAGTCGTACATCGACGACGGAACACTCCGCGAGCGGCCGGACGGCACCCGCAATCCGCTCCAGACCCTGCCGCTCCTGGACGCCGTGCGAGACGGCCGCTTCGGCGCGGTGTTCGGCGGCGGCCGGCGCGACGAGGAGAAGGCCCGCGCCAAGGAACGGGTCTTCAGTCTGCGGGACGAGTTCGGCGCCTGGGAGCCGCGCAGACAGCGGCCCGAGCTGTGGCAGCTCTACAACGGTCACCATCAGCCCGGTGAGCACTTCCGCGTCTTCCCCCTGTCCAACTGGACCGAGCTGGACGTCTGGCAGTACATCGAGCAGGAAGGCATCGAACTGCCGGAGATCTACTTCGCGCACTGGCGGAAGGTGTTCCGGCGCGACGGCATGTGGCTGGCGCCCGGCGACTGGGGCGGCCCCCGGGACGACGAGTCCCTGTGCGAGCGCCGGGTCCGGTACCGCACGGTGGGCGACATGTCCTGCACCGGCGCGGTCGACTCGTCCGCCTCGACGGTGGGAGAGGTGATCACGGAGATCGCCGCGAGCCGCGTGACCGAGCGCGGCGCGAGCAGGGCCGACGACCGGATGTCCGAGGCAGCCATGGAGGACCGCAAGCGAGAAGGGTACTTCTAGACATGTCAACGGACGTCGCGGAAGCGGCGAATCAGACGTGCTCCACCGACCGGCTCTCGGGTGGCCTGTTGCGGCTGGCCACCTGCGGGTCGGTCGACGACGGCAAGTCCACCCTGGTCGGGCGGCTGCTCTACGACACCAAGTCCGTCCTCGCCGACCAGGCGGCGGCCATCGAGGAGGTGTCCCGCAGACGCGGACAGGACGGCCCCGACCTGGCTCTGCTCACCGACGGCCTGCGGGCGGAACGCGAACAGGGCATCACCATCGACGTGGCCTACCGCTACTTCGCGACGCCCGCGCGGCGGTTCATCCTCGCGGACACCCCAGGTCACGTGCAGTACACGCGCAACATGGTGACCGGCGCCTCCACCGCGGATCTGGCGGTGATCCTGGTCGACGCACGCCAGGGCGTGGTCGCACAGACCATGAGGCATGGCGCGATCGCGGCCCTGCTGCGGGTGCCGCACGTCGTGCTGGCGGTCAACAAGATGGACACCGTCGGCTTCCAGGAGTCCACCTTCACCGCTATCGCGGACGAATTCGCCCAGCGGGCACGCGAGTTGGGCATCGCGGACGTCACCGCCATCCCGATGTCGGCGCTGACCGGCGACAACGTGGTGGAACCGTCGACCAGGATGGACTGGTACGACGGCGACACGCTGCTGTCCCACCTGGAGAACGTGCCGGTCGGAACGGATCCGATCAGCAAGCCGCTGCGCCTGCCGGTGCAGTACGTGATCCGGCACCCCTCCAAGCACCGGCAGGTGGTGGAGCGCTGGTTGGCCGGACAACTCGCCTCCGGCCTGCTCAGGGTCGGCGACCCCGTCGTCGTGCAACCGTCCGGGGCGACCTCCACGGTCGCCGGCCTCACCGTGCTCGGCGAGGAGACCGACAGCGTGTGGGCGCCGCAGTCGGTGGCCGTCCGACTCGCCGACGAGATCGACATCTCCCGGGGCGACATGCTGGCCGCGGGCCCCGCTCCACGGGTGCTGCGGCACATCACCGCCAACGTGTGCCATCTGCACGAGCGCCCACTACGCGCGCGACAGCGGGTCCTGCTCAAACACACCACCAGGACGGTCCCGGCGATGGTCGACCGGATCGACTACAGCATGGACGTCACCAACGCCCGCCGACTGCCCTGCCAGGACGGTCTCTTCGCCAACGACATCGGCGGCGTACAGCTCCGCACCGCCGAGCCGCTCGCCGTCGACGACTATCTGGAGAACAGACGAACCGGCTCGTTCCTCCTCATCGACCCGCAGGACGGGGCGACCCTCGCCGCCGGGATGATCGACGCCCGGACGGGGGACCGGCACCCTCAGCCCGAGCGGGACCGGTGACCGCGGCAGGCGGCCGGATACGGTGCGGCAACTGAGACGCCCCGGACGAACGGGAGACCGGCGGCGAGACGGGGTCCGGCTCTTCGGAGCCTGGCCCCTGCTTTTCACCCGCGGGCTTGTGGGCCGGACAACCGCGTCCGGGGTTCACCGTTCGGCGCTCCTCACGGCCCGGCGGGCGTTCCGCAGGACTCGCAGCGTGCCCGGCAGCGGAGGGCTCGCGGAGCCGTGCAGCAGTGCCGCTCCGCGTGCCAGTACGGCGTCGGCGGTCAGCAGTTCGATCTCGACGAAGGCGTTCAGCAGTGCCCGGCCGGGGGGCGGGGCCTGGGCGGCAAGCCCTTGCGCCGCCTCCAGGGCGGCCCGGGCCGCACCGACCTCGTGCTCCACCAACAGGCGCAGGCCCGGCGGCTCATGTCCCGCCGCGAGGTCCGCCACCGTGACCGAGAAACGCGCCAGCGCCTGAGCCGGGATGCCCGGTCGCCCTTCCGCGACGTCCTCGGCGAGATCATTGACGAAGTCCAGTCGCTGGCTGCCGTCGATGAGCGTCCGGCACATGGCCCGGTACCGTCCGTCATCGTCCTCGGGACCCAGCAACACGGCGATCAGCATGAAGGCGGGCAGCGAGTAGGCGTCCACGTAGGCCTGGTAGTCGGCCTCGGAGACGAAGCCTGTGAACTCCAACTCGGCGCCGGCGGTGGACAGATACTCCTCCACCACGCCCCGAAGCCGTGGATACGCGCCGACGGTGTGCAGCAGCGTGCGGATCAGCGGGTCGTCGGCCACCCCCGTTTCCAGCGCCTTGCGCACCCGCTGCTCCCAGGACGTCCACGCCGCGATCCGCTGTGGCTTCGGGCCGGTGTCCAGCAGGTTGTCCCCGTGATGCATCACGGCGGTCGCGGCCACCACGTGCGGCAGCACCGACGGCGGCAGCAGCAGACGGGCTGCCAGATAGGAACTACGGCGGAACCGCGCCACCAGCCGGCGCCCGTCGTCGTAGTCGTTCCGCAGCCCCGGTTCCCGGACACCGGCCGCGGTCAGAGTCCGCTTCCACGTGATCATCTTCGTCACCGTCCCGGGAGTTCGTCCTGCCCGGCGGCCTGTTCCAGGCCCCGGACGTCCGCGATCACGGCAAGCGGCTCCCGCCCCGCGTCGGCCGCCTGGCCGTCCGGCAGCGGGCAGGCGTCGGGTGCGGAGAACACCGTTTTGCCCTCCGTGGCCGCCGCCCACCTCGCGGTCAGCCCGTTCGCCGCCCGGATCGTCGTATTCGTGACTGGCATTCCACCCCCATGAGCCCCGCGCTTACCATGCGCTCTGTCGTACGTGTGTTCCGTACGGTCAACGCCCCGGCCCCGCCGCCCGAACCAGGAAGCACGGTACTCGTGTCCATACCCCCGCCCCCTGGGCCCTACCAGCCTCAGGAACCGCAAGGGCCGTACCCGCAGGGCCAGTACCCGCCACCGCCTCCGCCCTCCCCGCAGGGCCCGTACGGCCCCGCCTACGGCCCCTACCCCCAGCCGCCCTACCAGGGCTGGGGACAGGGCTACAGCCCGTACAACCAGCCGGCGCCGGTCAACGGGCTCGCCATCGCCGCCCTGGTCCTCGGCATCCTGTGCTGCCTGCCGGCCGTGGGACTGGTCCTGGGACTGATCGCGCTGCGGCAGATCAAGAAGAAGGGCGAGCGCGGGAAGGCCATGGCCGTCATCGGGGCGGTGCTGTCGTCCATCGGGCTCGCTCTGTGGGTGCTGACGCTCGCCACGAACGGTGTGTCGGAGTTCTGGGACGGGTTCAAGGACGCCGCGAGCAACAGCTCGCCGGCCAAGGGCGAGTGCTTCGACTCGCCGACCGGCCTTGAGGGTTCGACGTACGACCTCGACGAGGTGTCCTGCGCCGGCGCGCACGACGGCGAGGTGTTCGCGGTCGTCGTGCTGCCGGACGGCGACTTCCCCGGTGACTCCTCGGTCACCGACACCGCCGAGGACAAGTGCTACAAGCTCCGCTCCGCCTACGCCATGGACAGCTGGGCCATGCCGGACGACGTGGACGTGTACTACGTGGTGCCGTCCCAGGAGACCTGGGATCTCGGCGACCGTGAGATCACCTGCGCCTTCGGTAACACGGACAGCGACGCGGCCCTGGACGGCGGTTCGCTGCGCAACGACGAGACCACGCTCGACGCGGACCAGCTCGCGTATTTGAAGGCGGTCAACGTCCAGCAGGCGGCCAGTGAGTCGGTGCCCGAGGGCCTTCCCGAGGACGATCTGGCGGCCAACAAGGAGTGGGCCGCGCGCATCGTGTCCGCGCTCGCAGAGGAGACCGGCCTGCTGCGCGGACACACGTGGCCCGCCGATGCCCGCAAGCCGGTCGAGGCCGTCGCCAAGGAGGCCGAGGCTCTTCAGGTGCCGTGGTCGAAGGCGGCCGTGGCCGCCGACGTGGACGCCTTCTACCTGCACTACGGCGAGGCCCTGCAGCTGGAGGACTCCGGCCTGTCGGTCACCGCACGCAAGGCTCTGGGGCTGGCCACCACCCCGCCGAAGGACGAGGACGGTGTCGGCGGCGGAGACGTCGGGGGATCGGGTGGCGACCTGGAGGTGTGACGGCGGCCATAGCGGGGAGAAAGCGCCTGCGTAAAGCCCTGCCGGGGCTCATGTCATCACATCGAGTGATTCTCTGGCCTTTACTTGCACGGCACAACCCACGGTTGCCACGCTGTTGCTGTATGTACAACCTGATGGGAGCGGCCAGTGACTTTCGGTGAGCAGCCGGCGTACCTGCGTGTCGCGGGTGATCTCCGCAAGAAGATCGTCAACGGTTCGCTGCCACCGCACACCCGCCTCCCGTCCCAGGCCAGAATCCGCGAGGAGTACGGCGTCTCGGACACGGTCGCGCTGGAGGCGCGCAAGGTGCTGATGGCCGAAGGGCTGGTCGAGGGCCGCTCCGGGTCCGGGACCTACGTGCGCGAGCGGCCGGTGCCCCGCAGTATCGCCCGCTCCGGCTACCGCCCGGCCGGCGGGGCCACCCCGTTCCGGCAGGAGCAGGCCGACGGGGGGACACGCGGCACGTGGGAGTCGAGCAGCGAACAGGCGGAGGCGAGCGGGGCCGTCGCCGAGCGGCTCGCGATCCGGCCCGGCGACCGCGTGATGTGCACGAAGTACGTCTTCCGGGAGGCCGGCGAGGCGATGATGCTGTCCACCTCCTGGGAGCCCCTCGCCGTCACCGGCCGTACGCCCGTGATGCTGCCCGAGGAGGGCCCGCTCGGCGGCATGGGCGTGGTCGAGCGGATGGCCGCCATCGACGTGGTGGTGGACAACGTCACCGAGGAGGTCGGCGCCCGCCCCGGTCTCGCCGAGGAACTCCACGCGCTCGGCGGTGTCCCCGGCCATGTCGTCCTCGTCGTGCAGCGCACGTACTACGCCTCGGGCCGCCCGGTGGAGACGGCCGACGTGGTGATTCCGGCGGACCGTTACCGGGTCGCGTACCACCTCCCGGTGAAGTAGCGCGCATACCGGCCGACTTCTCCTGGGTTTGAGGTGACTCGGTGCGGCCGGATGTGAAGTGGCGCACGCCCTCCTGGCAGTTGCCCCCGGCGAACCCTCAACCGACGCCGTTTCGTACGGCGTTCGAATTCGGCCGTTCTAGCAGGTCGGCGCCGATGTCGGGGTCATGGCGCTGCCCGGATGCACCGACGCGCCAAGGGGGCGCGTTCGAAGATGCACGCCCCCCGGCGCGCCGGTCGGTGCTGGCTGGTTGCGTACCTCTTTGTGAAAAGGCGTGTTCGCTGCGTAAAGGTTGGGCGTAGGGTCGGGCATATGCGGATTGCGGTTTCCTTAGCGGGCGGGGCCCGTCGCAGGCTGTGGGTGGGAAGCGGGCGGGCCGGAGCCGGAAGGAGCAGTGGGGCGCGATGAACGACGGCACGATCACTCTTCCCTGGCTCGTCATACGGCAGGACGACAACGGCAATCGCTACCGAGTGGGCAGGTACGCGACCCGCGCCGAAGCCCAGAAGATCGCGGACAGCCTCGACGGCCGCGGCCACAAACAGCTCTACTGGGTCGAACGGATCGGGCAGAACGGAAGCAGCTCGGCCGACTGAGCCCTCCCGCCCCGTCGGCCCCTGAGCTCCCGTAGCATCCGGCCCATGACGGAACGGATCGTGGTGGTGGGGGCCGCCCTGCTCGACGGCGGCCGCCTCCTCGCCGCCCGCCGCAGCGCGCCCCCCGAACTCGCCGGGCGCTGGGAACTGCCCGGCGGCAAGGTCGAGGCGGGCGAGACGCCCGAGGCGGCGCTCGTGCGCGAACTGCGTGAGGAACTCGGCGTCCGGACCGAGCCTGTCGAGCGGATCCCGGGCGAATGGCCACTGAAGCCGCCCTACGTCCTCCAGGTGTGGACGGCCCGTCTCCTGTCCGGCTCCGACGACCCCAAGCCCCTTCAGGACCACGACGAACTCCGCTGGCTCGCTCCCGCCGAGATCTGGGACGTGCCCTGGCTGGACCAGGACGTGGCGGCGGTCCGCGAGGCGGCGACCCGGCTCCGGGCCGGGACGCGCTGACCGTCGTACGGCCGGGGACGCGCCCGAGTGCGCTGACCGTCGTACGGCTGGGGGAGTAGCGGCTCACCTTGGGTCATGTCGTTCGTGACCGGCGTGCCCTGATCGTCCCGTACGCCGTTGGTGCGACAGTGCGCCCTCGTGGGCGGTACTGGCAGCCTGATATCGGGTATGTGCCCATTAACCCCACGAAAACGGACATGGGTGAGCCGGCCGGCCCGGGATGTGATCGGAGTGATCGACACCGACGGCGAGTGCGCCGGGTGGACATTCCCGGCGGACCCGGGCGCCGTGCGCAGCGCTCGGGCCGTCGTCCGAGGGCAGCTGCGCGACTGGGGTCTCGACAGCCTCGCCGACCTCGCGGCGCTCCTGGTCAGCGAGCTGGTGACGAACTCCCTGCGGCACGCCACCGGCCCCATCGGGGTACGGCTGGTACGGCCCGCCGGCCTCGACGGCGTCCTGCTGGTGGAGGTCTCCGACCCGCTCCCGGACCCGCCCCGCAAGCGCGTCGCCCGGCCCGAGGACGAGAGCGGCCGGGGCCTGCAACTGGTGGCCCACGCCTCGCGCCGCTGGGGCACCCGGCCCGACGACGCGGGCAAGACGGTGTGGTTCGAACTCGCGGTGCCGGGATGAACCGGCGGTGTACGACCGCTCCCGCACTGTCGAGCACCTGGTTCAGGCCAGTGGCGGTGAAGAATCCGCGGGGTTCGACGACGTGTCCGCTGGTTAGAAGACTGTAGGTGTTGTCACGGTCCGGACCGAAAACCATCGGGACCGTGCTGTGATCGTGAACACCGTGTTGTGCGGCGCCGTAGTGCTGGATACTGCGGGCAGCCGCCCCCGGTGACCGGTGCCGGACGCGGTGAGCTGGAGGGGACGGTTCGCGTGAGCGAGATACCAGCGAAGGCCACGGAGTCGAAGGACCCGTCGGACGGCGCGAGGACGGAGGCCGCAGGCGATGCCGCTGCGGGGATCCGTCCGGAAGACGTGCCGCCCGGCGACGCCATGTGGCAGAGCAGCCCGCCCGGTTCGATCTACGACTACATCAAGGTCGCGTCCTTCTCCATCGGCCCCGGCGGGCTGGTCGAGCAGTGGAGCCTGCGCGCCGAGCAACTCTTCGGCATCTCCGCCGAGCGGGCCGTCGGCATGGACCCCATAGAGGTGTTCATCGACCCGGACCTGCAGGAGCGGGGCCAGCGGAAGATGGCGGAGATCCTCGACGGGCGGGAGTGGACCGGCGTGGTCCCCTTCCGGGTGCCGGACACCCTGACCGGCGAACCCGGCCGGCAAGGGCTCGCCGAGGTGTACGTCATGCCGACGCGGACCGAGGACGGCGAGAAGGCCGCCGTCTGCATCGTCGTCGACGTCCGCACCCTGCGCAGCATCGAGACCGACCTCGCCGCCTCGCAGTCGATTTTCGGTCAATCTCCGTTCGGCTTCCTGCTGATCGACCCCGATCTGCGGGTGCGCCGCGCCAACCTGCAGTTCGCCAACACCTTCGGCGGCACCCCCGACGACCACCGCGGCAAGGGCGTGTACGACTATCTGCAGGGCCCCGAGGCCGAGCGGGTCGCCGCGACCCTGCGCCGGGTGCTGGAAACCGGCAACTCCATCACGGACATGCACGTCACGGGCTTCGTGCCGGGCTCCGAAGAGCGCCGCCACTGGTCCATCAACCTCTACCGCGTGCACAGCGGCTCCGGCCGCCCCATCGGCATCGCCTGGCTCGGACTCGACATCACCGCCCGCCGCGCCGCCGCCCGCGAGGCCGCCTCCGCCCGGCGCAACCTCGCCCTCCTGAACGAGGCCGGTGCCCGCATCGGCAACTCCCTCGACCTGGAGACCACCGCCCGCGAACTCCTCGACGTCGTCGTCCCCGGCTTCTGCGACCTGGCGACGGTCGACCTCTACCAGGGCCTGCTGGCCGGCGACGAGACCCCGCCCGGCCTCGCCGACGGCAGCGCGGAACTGCGCCGCGTCGCCTTCGCCAGCGCCGTCTCGGACGCGCCCTTCGCCGGTTCGGGCGACCCGGTCGCGGTCGGCGCGGTCCACCACTATCCCTTCAACTCGCCCTGCGCGGACGCCCTGCGCACGGCCCGCCCGCAGTTGGTGCCCGCCGAGGACGGCGGCCTCGTCCAGTCCACGCTCGCCGTGCCGATGGTCGCCCACGACACGGTCGTGGGCATCGCCCAGTTCGCCCGGGCGAAGGGCAGCGAGCCGTTCGGCGACCGGGACCGGGACCTCGCGGTGGAGCTGGCCGCGCGGGCGGCCGTCTGTATCGACAACGCCCGCCTGTACCGGCGCGAGCACGAACGCGCGCTGATACTGCAGCGGTCGTTGCTGCCCCCCGGCGACCCGGTCGCCTCCGGACTCGACATCGCCTGCCGCTACCTGCCCGGCAACTCGTCCTCGGACCGGCCGAGCGAGGTCGGCGGCGACTGGTTCGACGTGATCGAACTGCCGGGGCACCGTACGGCGCTGGTGGTGGGCGACGTGATGGGCCGGGGCCTGCGGGCCGCGGTGGCGATGGGCGAACTGCGGTCGGCGGTACGCACACTGGCCCTGCTGGACCTCGAACCGGCGGAGGTCCTCTCCGCGTTGGACGAGATCGCGCGCGGCCTCGGGGCGCCGGGAGGCGTCCAGCAGGCCACCCGCGCGGCCCGCCGCCCCCGCGAGGCCGACCTCTCCGAGGTGTATCTGGCGACCTGCGTGTACGCGGTCTACGACTCGGTGACCCGCAGGTGCACGTTCGCGAACGCCGGCCACCTGCCTCCCGTCCTGGTCGAACCCGGCGAGGCGGCGCTGATGCTCGACGTGCCGCCGGGCATGCCACTCGGCGTGGGGGGCGAGCCCTTCGAGGAGGTGGAGGTCGAACTGCCGGAAGGCGCCCTGCTCGCGCTCTACACGGATGGACTGGTCGAATCGCGCGACCACCCGCTGGACGAGGGCCTCCATGCCTTCGTCGGAGCGCTGACGGATCCCTCCAGCCCTCTGGAGGACGTCTGCGACCACGTCCTGCACACCCTCGACAGCCTCCACGGCGAGGACGACATCGCCCTGCTCATGGCTCGCGTCCAGGGCCTGCCCGCCGACTCGGTCGGCGACTGGACGCTGCCGCGCGAGCCGCGCAGTGTGGGCAAGGCCCGCGAGTACGCCCGCGGCCGGCTGCAGAGCTGGGGCATGGAACCCCTGGTCGACACGACGGAGCTGCTGGTCAGCGAACTGGTCACGAACGCCCTGCGCTACGGCGAGGGCGACATCAGGCTGCGGCTGCTGCTCGACCGCACGCTGGTGTGCGAGGTCTGGGACTCCGGCCTGGTCCAGCCCCGCCGCCGCCGCGCCCGCGACACCGATGAGGGCGGCCGCGGTCTGCAACTGGTCGGCCTCCTCAGCGCGGCCTGGGGCTCCCGCCGGACGCCCCGCGGCAAGACGGTGTGGTTCGAACTCCCGCTGCCGGACGGGGAGACCGGCCTGGCGGATCCGGCGGAGGCCCTGCTGAGCCTGTTCTGAGCGGGGCGGGTGAGCCCGCGGACCTCACGGGGTCGGGGGGTCGCGGTGTGCCCGGGTGCCGGGGCCGCCGAAGCCTGCCGACGGGGCGGCGTCCGCCTGAGGAGTGCCGTGCGTGCGGACGTCCTGCTCGGCGAGCTCCCGGGCCCGGCGGGCCAGGCTGTCGGCGTGCAGTCGGTCGGTGAGGGTGTCGGTGAGGGTGGAGAGCGGTGCGACCGGTCCGGTCGATGCCGTGTCCCGCGCCGCCGCCAGCAGGGTGCGGGCCTCGGCGCCCACCACGGCCCGGTGCACCGCGATGAAGCTGTCCGCGTCGGCGATCGCGCTGTGCGCCGTGAGCAGCGCGGCCGCCGGGAGAACACCGGTGCGGCCGGTGGCGAGTGGTGCGGCCGCCTCGACGACCCGGCGGAGGAGGTCCAGCGGGTCGTACGGACGGGCGCCGGTCAGCGTGTGACGTACGGAGGCCAGGACGGCGTCGGCGTGCCGGAGCCGGGTTCGCAGTTCCCCCACCGGTACGTGGGGCAGGGGGCCGTCCGCGGGCCTCTGTTCCCCGGTGTCCGGCAGCCCCCGTACCACCGCCAGCTCCGCCTCCGCGCCCGTCAGGGTGGCCGGGAGCATCTCTTGAGCTGCCGTCAGATCCGCCGCCTGTCGCTCCACCCGGTCGAGGAGTACCGCGGCCCGTGCGATGGCGCCCTCGGCGGCGCGCAGGCCGCGGGCCGTGCCGTCCGGGTCGCCCGAATCGGCGGCCTGACGGGACCGGTTGAGGTGGGTGGTGGCGACGACCAGGTGGTCCTTGGCCTGTTCGACGTAACCGGTGACCGGGGCGGTGGCGGAGGGGGCGTGGTGCCGGGTGGCGTCCGAAAGGGTGGTCTGCGTGGTCGCCGTGCGGGCGGCCAGTTCGCGGAACCGGGTCTCCGCGAAGGCCAGGGCCTCCCCGGACTCCCGGGCCGGTGCGCGCAGTCGGTCCAAGGCCGCCGCCTCCGTGTCCAGTCGGCGGCCCGCCTCCTGACATCGGCCGACGATCCCGGTCAGCGCGTGACGACGGGAGGTCTCGTCCCCCGGGACGCCCGCGTCGTACCGGTGGCGGATGCGGAAGGCGGCGGACAGTTCGGACTCCGCCTCCCGTACGGCCCGGGTGAAGGGCGCGACGGCAGCCGATCCTGAACGCGGCTCGGCGAAGCTCAGTTCCTCGTGGCTGGCGCGGATCCAGTCATCGGCCTCGGTGAGGAGGGTCCGTGACTGTTGGTCGAGGTCGGTGAGGGGGGCGGCGGCCGGTGCGGGGTGGGTGCGGCCGCCGGGTGTCGTACGGGCTCGGGCCCGCCGGGTGCGCCGTACATAGCCGTATCCGGCCAGGGCGCCTGCCGCGCCCGCCACGGCGAGTGGCAGGACCAGGTCCACGGCCCACGTCTCCTCGTCCTGCGCCTCGGCGGCAACCCGCGTGTCGGTGCTGATCGCAACCGGAACGTCCGTCTTGATCGTCATCCCTGGCAACACCAGCCACACGAGCCCGGCCGCACCGCCCAGCACGGCATGCGCCACCCGCACGGATATGTGGGAGCGGGTGCGCCGCGGGCGGCTCCGGATCAACGATGACGTCACCTTTCGGAGCGTATGAGGAGGAATGCGGGGACGCGACCGGGGTGGCGGATGGCCGTACACCGATGGGGAGGGGAACGCCGTCATGGAACGTTCTGGGGGGACGGGGATGGAAGCAGAGCAGCAGGAACCCGACAAGCGCGAGACACCGGCGGCAGCCGACGGTGACGAGGCCACGCCACCGGAGCCGGACCCGGAGTCGGAGCCGAACCCCGAGCCCGCCCCGAAGCGGCGGCGGAGCTGGGTCCGCCGGGTCCGTCGCACCGCCCTCGCGCTCGTCCTGGTCGTCGTCCTGCCGGTGCTCGGGAGCCAGATCGCCCTCCGGGTGAACTACGCCGGCGATCCGGCGGCCGGCACGTACACCCGCGACAAGGACGCGATCTGGCTCGGACACGCCTGGGTCGACGGCCGCAAGAAGGACGCCGACGTCACCGCTCTGGCCCGTCGGCTGGAGACGACCGGGATCCGTGACCTCTACGTCCACTCCGGGCCGCTGGAGCACGACGGCACGCTTCCCGAGTCGGTGTATCCCAGGGCGCGTTGGTTCGTCGACGCGATGCACGACGCCGCGCCCGGCATCCGGGTGCAGGCCTGGCTCGGTGACGTGCTCGCCACCGAGAGCCCGAACGGCATGCGGTTGGAGCGGCCCGAGACCCGGGCCGCCGTCGTCGCGTCCACCCGGCAGATCCTGGCCGCCGGCTTCGACGGTGTGCACTTCGACCTGGAGCCGCTGCACTCGGGCGACCGGAACTACCTCACCCTCCTCGACTCCCTGCACCGCGTCACCCGCGCGCGGGACGCACAGCTGTCGATCGCCGCGCACCAGATCGATCCGGTGCCGGGGTTCCACTCCTTCTGGGGCACGGTCGCCGGGCACCCGAAGTGGTGGTCGCAGAAGTTCTTCGGGCAGGTCGCGCGCCGGGTCGACCAGATCGCGGTGATGTCGTACGACACGATGCAGCCGTTGCAGAGCACCTACGGCGGCTATGTCGCCCAGCAGACCGCGCTGGCCCTGGAGGTCACGCCGCAGTCCACCGACCTGCTCATGGGGCTGCCCTTCTACCACGAGAACCGGTTCGGCCACTGGAATCACGCCGAGACCGTCTCCGCCGCGGTCCGGGGCGTCCGGCTGGGCCTCTCGCGCACGGACGCGGACCGCGCCAACTTCGGCGTCGCCGCGTACGTGGACTTCGCCGCCACGGAGGAGGACTGGACGGCGTACCGGGAGGGCTGGGTGCGCTGAGAAACCCCCTGTGCCCCTCGGCAGAGCCGCGGAGGGTGTCGCCTTCGGATTCGTTGGGGGGCGGGGGCGCGTCGGGGGGTGTCCGTCCTCGGAACGTCGCGGAATCGGTTGCTCACCAACTCAACGGAGTTGACGCGCCAACCCTGCGGGCGAACACCCCCGACACGCCCCCTCCTCGCCGTACGCGGGTGCCGGACCCCCACGCAGTCCGACGTAAGCCTCCCGTGGCCGAGACGTCATGTGCGCTTCGCCCGCACGGGTTCTTCCGTTGGTTGTGAGAGTGCTGTGAGCGGCCCTACCGTCCACGGATGCGAGCGCTACTCACCAGCAAGGCTGCCCGGCGTGCCCTGCGGCCGATCGTCGAACTCATCGACCAGCGCATAGAGCGCCAGGTCCGCCGTGCCATCGGAAACGGCACCGGAAGCACCACAGGGAACCCCGCGTCCGACGCGTTGCAGCAGGAACTGAAGACGCTCCGCGGCCGCCAGCGCCCCCTGGAGCTGTTCTTCGACGGCACCGGGCGCGGCGCGTCACGGCTGCCGTCCGCGCCCCACCTCGACCGCACGATCGCGGAGCTGGCGCGGGTGACCGGGGACAAGGAGGGCGCCGAGCGCAATGTCGCCCAGGCGTTCCGGCTGCTCGTCGCGCTGGAGGCGCTCGGGGTCGGCCGGATCGCCGGCGGCACCATGAACATCGTCGGCAAGCTGTCCGCCGTACCGCTGCTCGATCCGCCGAACGACGAGGTCCTGGAGATCGGCACGCTGTACGGGATGTTCGGCGCGGCCCTGATCCGGATGATGGAGCGCGCCGGGCGTGACCCGCGGCTGACGATCGTCGACCCGCTCGCGGGAACACAGCTGCAGCCCGGCACCACCATGGGGGCCGACGCCTCGGGCACCCCCGTGCGGGGAGCCGCGGTGCGCACCAATCTGGCCCTGGCGGGCGCGGCCGGCACCGCCGCCCGGATCCAGCAGGGCTTCTCCGAGGACCCCGAGGTGCGCGCCCTGGTCTCCGACCGTTCCTACGGCGTGCTCGTCGTCGACGGGGACCACTCCGCCGCCGGTGTGGCGGCCGACCTGGAGTGGGCCGAGCAGATCGTCGCCCCCGGCGGCATCGTCGTACTGGACGACTTCGGGCACCCGAAGTGGCCCGGCATCAAGGAGGCCTTCGAGAAGCACATGGCCACCGAGACCCGCTTCACCTACCTCGGCCAGGTCGCGCACTCGGGCTATCTGCGGGCCTCAGCCTGACGAGGGCCGCCGCCGGATCAGCCCGAAGAAGGCCTCCGGCGGATCTTGTTGCCGAGCCACACGAGCGGGTCGTACTTGCGGTCGACCGCCCGTTCCTTCAGGGGGATCAGCGCGTTGTCCGTGATCTTGATGCCCTCGGGGCAGACCTCCGTGCAGCACTTGGTGATGTTGCAGTAGCCGAGACCGTGATCGTCCTGGGCCGACCGCTTGCGGTCGAGCCCGGCCTCCGCCGCAGCGTCCAGCGGGTGCATGTCCAGTTCGGCGACCCGCATCAGGAACCGCGGACCCGCGAACGCCGGCTTGTTCTCCTCGTGGTCGCGGACCACATGGCAGGTGTCCTGGCACAGGAAGCACTCGATGCACTTGCGGAACTCCTGCGACCGGTCCACGTCCTCCTGCATCATCCGGTACTCGCCGGGACCGAGATCGGCGGGCGGTACGAAGGCGGGTACCTCGCGGGCCTTGGTGTAGTTGAAGCCGACGTCGGTCACCAGATCCCGCACCACGGGAAAGGCGCGCAGCGGAGTGACGGTGATCGTCTCCTCGGGGGTGAACACCGACATGCGGGTCATGCACATCAGGCGGGGGCGCCCGTTGATCTCCGCGGAGCACGAGCCGCACTTGCCGGCCTTGCAGTTCCAGCGGACGGCGAGGTCACCGGCCTGGGTGGCCTGGAGGCGGTGGATGATGTCGAGGACGACCTCGCCCTCGTTCACCTCGACCTTGAAGTCCTCCAGGCCGCCGCCCTTCGCGTCCCCCCGCCACACCTTGAAGTGGGCCGTGTAGCCGCTCATTCGTACAGCTCCTCTTCGGCGAGGTACTTGACCAGCTCCTCCTTGTCGAAGAGGGAGAGCAGGTCGGGGCGGATGCGGTCGGTGGACTCACGGGTGAGGTCGATCTGGCCGCGCACCGGGTCGGTGGCCGCCAGCCCGCCGGTCGGATCCGTGAGCCGGCACAGCAGGTTGACGGGGCGCCACTCGCGGTCCATCGCCGGGTGGTCCTCGCGGGTGTGACCGCCGCGCGACTCGGTCCGCTCCAGCGCGGCCCGGGCCACGCACTCGCTGACCAGGAGCATGTTCCGCAGGTCCAGGGCCAGGTGCCAGCCCGGGTTGAACTGGCGGTGGCCCTCGACGCCGGCCCGCCGGGCACGCAGGCGCAGATCGGCCAGCTTCTCCAGGGCCTGCTCCATCTCCGCCTCGCGGCGGATGATGCCGACCAGGTCGTTCATGGTCTGCTGGAGTTCCTGGTGGAGGGTGTACGGGTTCTCCGGCGGCCCCCCGGCGGGTTCCGGGCCTTCCGCCGAGAACGGCCGCAGGGCCTCCGCCGCCGCCGTGTCGACCTGGCTGTCGTCCACGGGCGGGCGGTCCGCCGTGAGCCCGGTCGCGTAGTCGGCCGCGTGCCAGCCCGCGCGCCGGCCGAACACCAGCAGGTCGGACAGCGAGTTGCCGCCCAGGCGGTTGGAGCCGTGCATGCCGCCCGCGACCTCACCGGCCGCGAACAGACCCGGCACCCCGCGCGCGGCCGCCGTGTCCGACTCGACGGCGATGCCGCCCATCACGTAGTGACAGGTGGGCCCGACTTCCATCGGCTCCGCCGTGATGTCGACGTCGGCCAGCTCCTTGAACTGGTGGTACATCGACGGCAGCCGGCGCCGGATCACCTCGGCGGGCATCCGCGTCGACACGTCGAGGAACACGCCGCCGTGCGGGGAGCCGCGGCCGGCCTTGACCTCGGAGTTGATCGCGCGGGCCACCTCGTCGCGGGGGAGCAGCTCGGGCGGGCGCCGGTTGTGGTCCGGGTCCTCGTACCAGCGGTCGCCCTCCTCCTCGGACTGGGCGTACTTCTCCTTGAAGACGTCGGGGATGTAGTCGAACATGAACCGCTTGCCCTCGGAGTTCCTGAGCACCCCGCCGTCACCGCGCACCGACTCGGTGACGAGGATGCCCTTCACCGACGGCGGCCAGACCATGCCCGTCGGGTGGAACTGCACGAACTCCATGTTGAGGAGGGGTGCCCCGGCCAGCAGCGCCAGCGCGTGGCCGTCGCCGGTGTACTCCCACGAGTTCGACGTCACCTTGAAGGACTTGCCGATGCCGCCGGTCGCGATCACCACGGCGGGGGCCTCGAGGACGAAGAAACGGCCGGTCTCGCGGTCGTAGGCGAAGACGCCGGACACCCGCGAGCCGTCCTTGAGGACCCGGGTGACCGTGCACTCCTGGTACACCTTCAGGCGCGACTCGTAGTCGCCGGTCTCCTGGAAGTCCTCCTGCTGCAGCGACACGATCTTCTGCTGGAGGGTGCGGATCAGTTCCAGGCCCGTGCGGTCGCCGACATGGGCCAGGCGCGGGTACTCGTGGCCGCCGAAGTTGCGCTGCGAGATCCGGCCGTCCTTCGTACGGTCGAACAGGGCGCCCCAGGTCTCCAGCTCCCACACCCGGTCCGGAGCCTCCCGCGCGTGCAGCTCGGCCATCCGCCACTGGTTGAGGAACTTCCCGCCGCGCATGGTGTCGCGGAAGTGGACCTGCCAGTTGTCGCCGGAGTTCACGTTGCCCATCGCCGCCGCGATGCCGCCCTCGGCCATCACCGTGTGCGCCTTGCCGAACAGCGACTTGCAGATCACGGCCGTACGGGCACCGCGCTCGCGTGCCTCGATGGCGGCACGCAGCCCGGCCCCGCCGGCGCCGACCACGACGACGTCCCATTCCTGCCGGTCGACCACGGACATCAAAAAGCCCCACTCATCTAGAAGAAGCGCGGATCGTCGAACGCGCCGGACGCCACCAGGTACACGTAGAAGTCGGCGAGCGCCACGCTCACCAGCGAGGTCCAGGCGAGCAGCATGTGCCGGGCGTTGAGCCTGCCGACCCACTGCCACATCCGGTAGCGCACGGGATGCTTGGAGAAGTGCTTGAGCTTGCCGCCGACGATGTGCCGGCAGGAGTGGCAGGAGATCGTGTACGCCCAGATCAGCACGATGTTGAGCAGGAAGACCAGGGTGCCCAGACCCATGTGGCCCCACTCGTAGTGCTCGTCGCGGAAGGCGAGCACGGTGTCGTAGGTCAGGATCCCGGCGACGACGATCGCGGCGTAGAAGAAGTACCGGTGGATGTTCTGCAGCACCAGCGGGAAGCGGGTCTCGCCCGTGTACTTCTTGTGCGGCTCGGCCACCGCGCAGGCGGGGGGCGAGGCCCAGAAGCCCCGGTAGTAGGCCTTGCGGTAGTAGTAGCAGGTCAGGCGGAAGCCGAGCGGGAAGATCAGGATGATGATCGCGGGGGAGATGCCCCACCAGCCGCCGAACAGGTCGGTGTTGGGGCCGCTCCGCATCGGCTCGCAGTTCTCCGCCAGACAGGGGGAGTAGAAGGGCGAGACGTACGGCGCCGCGTAGTAGTCGGCGTTCGCGAACGCCCGCCACGTCGAGTACACGATGAAGGCGAGCAGACCGGCCGCCGTGGCGGCCGGGGCCAGCCACCAGCGGTCGGTCCGCAGGTGCGGGGCGTCGATCGCGGCGCGCGTACCGGTGTGCACGCCGCCGCGCCGGGGATGGGCGTCTTCTGTGGCGGGAGGTTCCGTACCAGTGGCCAATTCATGACTCCGGTCGGGTCGGGACTCCGGGACGGCTCAGGGGGCGCGGCGGTCCCGGGCGCCGAGTCCCTCGTCGTCCGAGTCGATCCACAGTGAGTCGTCGTACGGGGTGTCGGGGATGGTGACGAGATCGGGGCGCCTGGGTGAGGCCGGTGTGGAGGCCGCCTCCCGCAGCAGCGCGACGCTCTCGCGCAGGTGGTCGGCGTCGGCGCGGACGCGGCGCATGTCGAGCCCGCCGTTGCCGAGCTGCTGCTCCAGGCGTCCGACCGACCGGGTCAGATCGTCGAGGCAGCGCTGCACCATTGTCAGTTCGTCGTGCACGGACATGACGTGACCTCACTTCCGTGGGCGGGATTGCCCTGGGCGGCAACGTTCATGCGCCTGCGAGTGTTGCGCGTCACACCTACCGGTGGGAAGGGACGTGCACCGATTGGCCGAGGCGTATGGGTGCATTCCGTGGTGCGTTGCGCCGCACGGGTGGCCTTCCCGGCTGTCGTCGCCGTGTCGCCGTCCGTTGCCGAACCCTTTCCTCTTCAGTGGCCGCATACATGTGATCAGCTCCATATACCGCCAAAAGTGATCATAACGCCCGCGGCTCCCGGAGGTAAGCAGATGTTCCACGACGGCGTCAGACTGCGCGCGGTCATGCGCTCGGTCTCCTTCCTCACCGCGGGTGCGCTCGCGGTGCCCGTGCTCGCCGGATGCAGTTCCGAGGACCAGGCGGGCAGGCCGCTCGCCGGTCAGGACATCGCACCGGCCGGCCGCGCCCAGCTCGCCGACGGCGGCACCCTGCGCTGGGCCGTGGACGCCGTCCCGGAGACGCTGAACACGTTCCAGGCGGACGCGGACGCGGGAACCCACCGGATCGCGCAGGCCGTGCTGCCGTCGATGTACCGGATGGACCGCAACGGCCGGCCCGAGCGCAACCCCGACTACCTGGAGTCCGCGAAGGTCGTCGACACCGAGCCGAAGCAGGTCGTGCTGTACAAGCTGAACCAGCAGGCCGTGTGGAGCGACGGCCGGGAGATCGGCGCCGCCGACTTCGCCGCCCAGTGGCGGGCCCTGTCCGGCAAGGACACCGCGTACTGGACCGCGCGCAACGCCGGGTACGAGCGCATCGAGAAGATCGAGCGCGGCGCGAACGACCTGGAGGTGCGGGTCACCTTCGGGCGGCCGTACGCCGACTGGCAGTCGCTGTTCTCGCCGCTGTACCCGAAGGACGTCATGGGGGCCCCGGACGTTTTCAACGACGGGGCACGGCGGAAGCTCAAGGTCACCGCCGGTCCGTTCGCCCTGAAGAAGGTCGACAGCAAGGACGACGAGGTCACCCTCACCCGTAATCCGCGCTGGTGGGGGCGGCCCGCCAAGCTGACCGAGATCGTGCTGCGGGCCGTACCGCGCGACAAGCGGGCCGCCGCGCTGGCCGCCGGGACGGTCGACCTCGCCGAGATCGACCCCGAGTCCGCCGGACGCATCACCCTCGCCGCGCGCGCCGCGGGCAAGGGCACGAGCGCCCCGCTCCAGGGCCCGGACGGCACCAAGGAGAACAGCGCCGGCGAGCAGCGGCGCAAGACGGTCGCCGACCACCGGAGCCGGCAGGCGGCCCTTCAGGGCTTCGAGGTCCGCAAGTCCCTGGAACCCGCCTACACCCAGCTCGCCCTCAACGGCGCCGACGGTCCGCTGGCCGACGAGCGCGTGCGCCGGGCCGTCGCCCGCGCCCTGGACAGGGAGGCGCTGGCGAAGGCCGTCCTCAAGCCGCTCGGGCTGCCCGCCGAGCCGGTCGGCAGCCACCTCGCGCTGGCCGGTCAGGCCGCCTACGCCGACAACAGCGGCGCTCTCGGCGGGCAGGACACCGCGGAGGCGCGGGCGCTGCTCGCGGACGCCGGGTGGGTGCTCGGCGGGCCGGTCAAGAAGGAGAAGAAGAAGGGGGAGGAGGCGGCCGGCGCCGAGCGCGAGGCGGCCGGGAAGGCCGGGAAGTCCGGGACGTCCGAGAAGGCCGAGGAGGAGTCCGCCGAGGGCGACGACGGGACGTACATCGTCGGGGAGGACGGCAAGGCCCGCCACGAGGCCGACCAGGAGAAGAAGCACGCGACGAGCCACACGCGGAGCGACGCCGAGAACCACTCGGAGCAGGGCGAGGAGGGCGGCAAGCACCTCGCCCAGGACGGCAGGCAGTACGCGAACCAGCTGGAGCAGGGCGGTGCTCCCGGCGCCTACGCCCCCAAGGGCACCGCGGCCCCGGCGGGCACCGCGGCCGGAGTCCTCGCCAAGGACGGCAAGCCGCTCACCCTCCGCTTCGTGCTCCCGTCGGGGGCGGGCTCGCAGACGCTCCGCACGGTGGCCGACCGGATCAGCCGCATGCTGCGGAAGGTCGGCATCCGCGCCGAGATCTCCAAGGTCGCAGACGAGAGCTACTTCAAGGACCACATCGCGTCCGGCCAGTACGACCTCGCCCTGTACTCCTGGCCCGCCTCCGCCTTCCCGGCGACCGACGCCCGCCCCATCTTCGCCAAGCCGGTGCCCGCAGCCGACGGCTCCCTGAACGTCGAGCAGAACTACACCCGCGTCGGCACCGACCAGGTCGACCAGCTCTTCGACCAGGCCGTCGCCACGCTCGACCAGGACGAGAGCCGCGGCCTCATCCGCAAGGCCGACTCCCGGATCTGGGCGGCGGCCGGCTCCATCCCCCTCTACCAGCGCCCCCAGCTCACGGCCGTACGAAAGGGCCTGGCCAACGCCGGAGCCTTCGGCTTCCAGACACCGGTCTACGAGGACATGGGCTTCCTGAAGAAGGGCATGAAGCAGTCCGCGAGCGCGTCGCCGAAGTGAGCCCCGTGGCCCTGTGGAGGCCGTCTCCGCCAGGGCCACGTACCATGGGGTGAGGCCGTGGCGTGTCCAGCCCGGCAGGGTCCCGCGTAACACAGATGTACGCGCAGGCCTTCCTCACACTCCGGGAGATCGCCGCAATATGGCCACGCGCCACGACATCCGCAACGTCGCCATCGTCGCCCACGTCGACCACGGCAAGACGACCCTCGTCGACGCCATGCTCAAGCAGGCGGGTGCCTTCGCCGCGCACGCCGCCGAATCGCTCGACGACCGCATGATGGACTCGAACGACCTGGAGCGTGAGAAGGGCATCACGATCCTGGCCAAGAACACGGCGGTCAAGTACCACCCGAAGGATGGCAGCGATGTCATCACCATCAACATCATCGACACCCCCGGCCACGCCGACTTCGGTGGTGAGGTCGAGCGCGGCCTGTCGATGGTGGACGCGGTCGTGCTGCTGGTCGACGCCTCCGAGGGCCCGCTCCCGCAGACCCGCTTCGTGCTGCGCAAGGCGCTGCAGGCCCGCCTGCCCGTCATCCTGTGCATCAACAAGACGGACCGCCCGGACTCGCGCATCGACGAGGTCGTGAACGAGGCCTACGACCTCTTCCTCGACCTCGACGCCGACGAGGACCAGATCGAGTTCCCGATCGTCTACGCGTGTGCGCGGGACGGCGTGGCCTCGCTGACCAAGCCGGAGGACGGCACCGTCCCGGCCGACAGCGACAGCCTGGAGCCGTTCTTCTCCACGATCCTGTCCCACGTCCCGGCCCCCGAGTACGACGAGGAGGCCCCGCTCCAGGCGCACGTCACCAACCTGGACGCGGACAACTTCCTCGGCCGTATCGCGCTGCTCCGCGTCGAGCAGGGCGAGCTGCGCAAGGGCCAGACGGTCACGTGGATCAAGCGTGACGGCACGATGTCCAACGTCCGCATCACCGAGCTGATGATGACCGAGGCGCTCACCCGTAAGCCCGCCGAGAAGGCCGGCCCCGGTGACATCTGCGCGGTGGCCGGTATCCCGGACATCATGATCGGCGAGACGCTCGCCGACCCCGAGAACCCGGTCGCGCTGCCCCTGATCACGGTCGACGAGCCGGCGATCTCGATGACCATCGGTACGAACACCTCGCCGCTGGTCGGCCGCGGCGGCACCGGCAAGGGCGCCACCGCGAAGGCCGCGGTCAAGGACCGCAAGGTCACCGCCCGTCAGGTCAAGGACCGTCTGGACCGCGAGCTGGTCGGTAACGTCTCGCTCCGCGTGCTCGACACCGAGCGTCCGGACGCGTGGGAGGTCCAGGGCCGTGGTGAGCTGGCGCTCGCCATCCTGGTCGAGCAGATGCGCCGCGAGGGCTTCGAGCTGACCATCGGCAAGCCCCAGGTGGTCACCCAGGAGATCGACGGCAAGGTCCACGAGCCGGTCGAGCGCATGACGATCGACGTGCCCGAGGAGCACATGGGCGCGGTCACGCAGCTCATGGGCGTCCGCAAGGGCCGCATGGACAACATGTCGAACCACGGCTCGGGCTGGGTCCGTCTGGAGTTCGTCGTCCCCTCCCGCGGCCTCATCGGCTTCCGGACCGAGTTCCTCACCGGCACGCGCGGCACGGGCATCGCCCACTCCATCCACGAGGGCCACGAGCCGTGGTTCGGCCCCCTGACGACCCGTAACAACGGTTCGCTGGTCGCCGACCGCGCGGGCGCCGTCACCGCCTTCGCGATGACGAACCTCCAGGAGCGCGGCGTCCTGTTCACCGACCCCGGCACCGAGGTGTACGAGGGCATGATCGTCGGCGAGAACTCCCGCGCCGACGACATGGACGTGAACATCACCAAGGAGAAGAAGCTCACCAACATGCGCTCGGCCGCCGCCGACTCGTTCGAGGCGATCGTCCCGCCGCGCAAGCTCTCCCTGGAGCAGTCCCTGGAGTTCTGCCGCGACGACGAGTGCGTCGAGGTGACCCCGGAGGCCGTTCGCATCCGCAAGGTCGTCCTCGACCAGAAGGAGCGCGGCCGCTCCGCGAGCCGCGCCAAGCACGGCTGACGCCCAGTCGGCACACAGCCCTGAGCCCGGTTGCCCCCATGGTGGGGGCAACCGGGCTTTTTGCAACCGGTTTTGGCCTGATCCTGAGGTGACGCGTGTCCGGATTGCGGAGATCCTCGCCCGGTACCCATGTAACACGTCCGTTTCGCACCCTTCTCGTGCCGAACAGTTTGTCCAAGTTTTGGAAGATGTACGCGTCAGCTGTGACTGAATTGAGATTTAAAGACGGTGGTCGGTAGTTGGCTCATGGCAGATAGTTAGCCGCGTAACGCTCGGGTCAATGGGTCTCGCGCTGTGGGGACAGTGCCGACTCACGAGCACCAGGGGGTGTCTGGCCCTCCGTCAGGGGTGTCGGAGGACAGACATGCGCCCCCTCCTGTTGGTGAACACGTGGAGTCATGAGGAGGAGTCCCATGCGCGGTGTCACAAGCACCAGGTGGGTCACAGCATCCAAAGCCGTCAACTGTCCGCCCCTGTACGGCGATTGCCTCTGAGCGCAGGCGGCCGGCCGCTCAGCACGCCCTGGCGCCTACGCGCGTCCGGCTGCGGGTTTCCCGTCTCCTCGGAGCGCCCTGACGCTCCTTCATGATCCGGTCCGCGATCGCGCACGCCTGCGTCGGTCGCCGGCTCGGCACACCCACATCTGTGAAATGGGCGAACTGTGACAAGTCCTATCGACATCGAGGGCGGCGGGACGTCGGTCGTCGTCGACGGCGAACCCGAGCCGAAGAAGAAACCCGAGGACCAGCAGCTGGTCGGCCGTTCTCCCGGCCAGTTGATGTGGATCCGCTTCAAGCGCGACCGCACCGGCATGATCTCCGCCTGCGTGGTCATCTTCTTCTTCGCGATCGGACTGCTCGCTCCGGTGATCTCCAAGCTGTACGGCAAGGATCCGTACACGGTGAACGCCGACGAGCGCCCCGAGCTCTTCGACAGCGCGGGTGTGCCCCTGCAGCCCAACGGCGGCATCAGCGGCGAGTTCTGGTTCGGCCTGGAGCCGGGCAACGGCTACGACGTCTTCACCAAGCTGATCTACGGCATCCGCAACTCCCTGATGATCTCCCTGGCGGTGACGGTCGCCACCGTCGTCACCGGCATCCTCCTGGGGGTCGCCGCCGGCTATCTCGGGGGCAGGACCGACTACTGGATCAGCCGGGTGATCGACTTCCTGCTGGCCTTCCCCGCGCAGCTCTTCTTCATCGCGAGCATGCCGGTCGTGGTCTCGCTCTTCGTGAGCCCGCGGGACGAGACGCCGGTGTACGTCCGGGTGGTCGCCCTCATCGCGGTGCAGTGGTTCCTCGGCTGGATGAGCCTCGGCCGCATCCTGCGCGGCACCACACTCGCCCTGCGAGAACGGGAGTTCATCGAGGCGGCCAAGGTGAGCGGGGCGTCCCCCAGGCGCATCATCCGCAAGGAGATCCTGCCCAACGTGGTCACACCGATCCTGGTGCAGTCGACGTACATGCTCCCCAACTTCGTGACCGCCGAGGCCGGTCTGTCCTTCCTCGGCGTGGGCATCGTCGAACCGACGCCGGACTGGGGGCAGATGTTCTCCAAGGCGTCGACCGAACTCGTGATGCAGAACGACATCACCTACATGTTCTTCCCGGGCATCTCGATGATCATCTTCATCGTCGCGTTCAACCTGCTCGGGGACTCGGTCAGGGACGCCTTCGATCCCAAGACGGCGCGCTGACCGCCAGGTTCTGGGCGTCCTCGCCCGACACGACCGGACGGCACCGACGGCCGGTCGGCACTTCATTCGCACTGGTGACACAAGATGGGTGGATCTGAGTGATGGGTAAGGGTGGACGCCACGCCTACGCCGCGCTGTCACTGCTCGCAGCGGGGGCTCTCGTGCTCACCGGCTGCAGCGAGGGTGGCAGCAAGGACAGCAGCGACAACAAGGAGGACAAACAGAACGCCGAACGGCAGCAGGCCGGCATCTCCTTCGGGGACGCCAAGGCCTCGACAGGCCCGGCGGCCGAGATCTCGGGTGCCAAGCCGGGCGGCGCGGTGACGGTGCTCCAGCGGGACAGCTTCGCGCACCTCGACCCCGGACAGATCTACGTCTCGGACGAGATGGCGCTCTCGCAGCTGATCCACCGTGGCCTGACCTCCTACAAGGCCACCAGCGACGACGGTGAGAAGCACGAGGTCGTCGGTGACCTCGCCACCGACAGCGGCAAGACCACCGACGGCGGCAAGACCTGGACGTACACGCTGAAGGACGGGATCAAGTGGGCCGACGGCTCCGCGATCACCGCCGCGGACGTACGGCACACCTTCGAGCGGCTCTTCGCGCCGTTCGTCTCCAACGGCCCCACCTACATCCAGCAGTGGATGGCCAACACCCCGGGCGCGGAGTACCGCAAGCTCCTCCCGGACGGCCCCTACAAGGGCAAGCACCTGCCGGACAGCGTCCTGTCGACACCTGACGACAAGACCATCGTCTTCCACTTCGAGCAGGCGAAGCCCGACCTGCCGTACGCGCTGGCCATGGCGGGCTACTCCCTGGTGTCGGAGAAGAAGGACACCAAGGAGAAGTACGACAAGGCCCCGATGACCGCGGGCCCGTACAAGATCCAGGACTTCAAGTCCGGCAAGTCGATGACCCTGGTGAAGAACACCAACTGGGACCCGGCCACCGACGCGGTCCGCCACCAGTACGTCGACCGGTTCAACTTCGAGTTCAACAAGCAGTTCGAGGACTCGACCAAGGCGATCCTCGACGACAGCGGCGCGAACGCGACCGCGATCAGCTTCAGCAACCAGGTCGACGCGGGCAACCTGTCCAAGGTCCTGCGCGACGCGGCCATGAAGTCCCGCACGGTCTCCGGCTACCAGCCGTACGTGGGACAGATGAACATCAACCTGTCGCAGCCCGAGATGCAGGACAAGGCGGTTCGCGAGGCCATCGCCTACGCCCTGCCCGTCACCCCCTTCGTGCGTGCCTTCGGCGGCACCGACGCGATGGAGGTCGCCGGCGGTCTGATCAGCCCGACCGTCTCCGGGTACGACCCGACCTTCGACCCGTTCGGGAAGAAGAAGAAGCCCGCCGGTGACCCGGCCAAGGCCAAGGAACTGCTGGAGAAGGCCGGCAAGACGGGCCTGAAGCTGACCTTCGGCTACATCAACACCCCCGAGGGCCAGCAGTACTCCACCGCCATGGCGGCGGGCCTGGAGAAGGCCGGCTTCGACGTCCAGCGCCAGGAGATCCCGGCCGAGACGTACTACGACCAGGTCAGCAAGGTCAAGAACAACTACGACATCTACCACACCGCGTGGGGTGCCGACTGGCCGAGCGCGTCGACCGTGATCCCGCCGCTGTACGACGGCCGCCAGATCCAGGACGGCGCCTCCAACTACTCGCACCTCAACGACCCGAAGGTCAACGCGGACATCGACCGGGTGAGCGCCATCACCGACCCGGTCAAGGCCGCGGAGGAGTGGAACAAGATCAACGAGTACATCGTGAAGGACATGGTCTCCAACATCCCGACGGCGTACTACAAGCAGACCCAGATCGCCGGGTCCAAGATCGGCGGCCTCGTGTACGACGACGTCATCGGCGGCGTCGACCCACGCAGGCTGTTCGTGAAGTAACGCCCGCCCAAGCGGAGTCAGGTGCGCCCCGTCCCGTGACGGGGCGCACCCAGGGCCTGTGCCGGAAGTGGCGCCCGCCGCCCTCCTGGCGGATGACGCTTGCGACACAGGCCCTGGCCGCCAGCCTTCCGACGCCCGAAAGCTGCCACTGAGATGCTGCGCTTCCTCTTCCGCCGGATCCTCGGCTCACTCGTGATCCTGGTCCTGCTGACCGTGGTCGCCTTCCTGCTCTTCTTCGGCATGCCCCGCGATCCGGCGCTGCTGATGTGCGGCAAGACGTGCACCCCCGACGCCCTGGCGAACATCCATCACACCCTCGGGCTCGACAAGTCGATCCCGGAGCAGTACTGGATCTTCCTGCAGGGGCTGGTGATGGGCCGCGACAACTTCCCGCAGGGACCCTGCCCCGCCCCGTGCTTCGGCTACTCGTACCACACCAACGAGGCGGTCTGGTCGACGCTGATGGACCGGCTGCCGCTCACGCTCTCGCTGGCGTTCGGCGCCACCATCCTGTTCCTGTTCATCGGGCTCGGCACCGGACTGCTGGCCGCGTGGAAGCGCGGAACCCTCGTCGACAAGTCCTTCACCGCGGGCTCCATGGTGATCAGCTCGATGCAGATCTACTTCCTGGGCCCGCTGGCACTGGCGATCCTGGTGTACCAGGCGCACCTCTTCGACGAGCCCAAGTACACGAGCCTCACCGACAACCCGGCCGCCTGGTTCACCGGACTGCTGATCCCCTGGGCCGTCCTGTCGACGATCTTCGCCGCGCAGTACACCCGTATGGCCCGCTCGGCGATGATCGAGCAACTCCAGGAGGAACACGTCCGCACGGCCCGCGCCAAGGGCATGGCCCGGCAGTACGTCTTCTTCCGCTACGCCTGGCGCGGCTCCCTCATCCCGATCATCACCATCCTCGGCATCGACCTCAGCTCCCTGCTGGGCGGCGCGATCATCACCGAGTACACCTTCGGACTCCCAGGACTCGGACGGCTCGCGGTGGAGTCGGTGCAGTTCAGCGATCTTCCGCTGCTGCTCGGCGTGATGATCTTCTCCGCCGCCGCGATCCTGCTGTGCAACATCGTCGTCGACGCCTGCTACGCCTTCATCGACCCGCGCGTGCGGCTGTCCTAGGAGCACTGTCGTGACCACTGTGACCAAGGAAGCCGCGTCCCCGAGCCCGGCGGACGCGGACGCCTTCCTGTCGGTGCGGGACCTGTACGTCAGGTTCAAGACCGAGGACGGCATCGTGAAGGCCGTCGACGGACTCTCCTTCGACCTCCACCGCGGCAAGACGCTCGGCATCGTCGGGGAGTCGGGCTCCGGCAAGTCCGTCACCAACCTGACCATCCTGGGGCTGCACAGCCCGAAGTTCACCACCGTCGAGGGCGAGATCCTCCTCGACGGCAAGGAGTTGACCACCGCCCGCGAGTCCGAGCTGGAGAAGGTGCGCGGCAACAAGGCCGCCATGATCTTCCAGGACCCGCTCACCGCGCTGTCCCCGTACTACACGGTGGGCCGGCAGATCGCCGAACCCTTCATGAAGCACACCGGTGCCTCCAAGAAGGCGGCCTGGGACCGCGCGGTGGAGATGCTCGGCAAAGTCGGCATCCCCAACCCGCAGCAGCGGGCCAAGGACTACCCGCACCAGTTCTCCGGCGGCATGCGTCAGCGCGCGATGATCGCGATGGCGCTGGTCTGCGACCCCGACCTGCTGATCGCCGACGAACCGACCACGGCCCTCGACGTGACCGTCCAGGCCCAGATCCTCGACCTCCTGAAGGACCTCCAGAGCGAGTTCGGGACGGCGATCGTCTTCATCACGCACGACCTCGGCGTCATCGCCGACATGGCCGACGACATCATGGTCATGTACGCGGGCGGAGCGGTCGAGCGCGGCACCGTGAACGAAGTGCTGCGCTCGCCCCAGCACCCGTACACCTGGGGCCTGTTGAACTCGATGCCCCGCCTGAACTCCGACCTCGACGCCCCCCTCTCGCCGATCCCCGGCGCCCCGCCCTCGCTGCTCACACCGCCGTCCGGCTGCCGCTTCCATCCCCGCTGCACCTTCCAGGACCGGGTCGGGGCCTCCCGCTGTGTCACCGAGCGCCCCCTGCTGGCCCCGGACCGGGCCTCCGCGTGCCACCTCACGGCGGAACAGAAGCGGACCATCTTCATCGAGGAGATCCGGCCCCGACTGGGGTAGGACGACAGCGTCGTGACGGACACGGTCATGACGGACAGGCCATGGCGTACAGGTCATGGCGTACAGGTCGTGACGGACAGGTCATGGCGTACAGGTCATGACGGCCATGGTCGTGACGGACATGAAAGAGGAGTCATGAAAGAGGATCTCGTCCTCCCCGCCCCGCGCGAGGCCGTCACCGACGGCCCCGGGGAGCCGCTGCTCGTGGTGGAGGGGCTCACCAAGCACTTCCCGGTCAAGGGCGGCTTCCCGATCCGGCGCACGGTCGGCGCCGTACAGGCCGTCGACGGCATCGACCTGACCGTGAACGTCGGCGAGAGCTTCGGCCTGGTCGGGGAGTCCGGCTGCGGCAAGTCGACCACCGGACGCCTGATCACACGGTTGTTGGAGCCGACGGCCGGCACGATCTCGTACCGCGGCCGGGACATCAGTCATGCCGGCCGCAAGGAACTGGCGCCGATCAGGTCCGAGATCCAGATGATCTTCCAGGACCCGTACTCCTCCCTGAACCCGCGGCAGACGGTCGGAAAGATCATCTCCGGCCCGATGGAGATCAACGGGATCGAGCCGGAGGGCGGCCGGGAGAAGCGCGTGCGCGAACTCCTGGAGATCGTCGGTCTCAACCCCGAGCACTACAACCGCTTCCCGCACGAGTTCTCCGGCGGTCAGCGCCAACGCATCGGTGTGGCAAGGGCGTTGGCCCTGGAGCCCAAGCTGATCGTGGCCGACGAGCCGGTCTCGGCCCTCGACGTCTCCATCCAGGCGCAGGTGGTCAACCTGCTCAAGAAGGTCCAGCAGGAACTCGGCATCGCGTTCCTGTTCATCGCCCACGACCTGGCCGTCGTACGGCACTTCTCCCACCGGGTGGCGGTGATGTACCTCGGGAAGATCATCGAGGTCGGCGACCGCACCTCCATCTACACCCGCCCCCGCCACCCCTACACCCACGCCCTGCTGTCGGCCGTACCCGAGGTGAACCTCACGGACGCCGAAGCGGGCCGGCGGGAGCGCATCCGGCTGGCCGGCGACGTCCCCTCGCCCATCTCGCCGCCCTCCGGCTGCCGCTTCCGCACCCGCTGCTGGAAGGCACAGGACAAGTGCGCGGCGGAGGAACCGCCACTGATCCGGCTCTCCGGCAACCATGACGGCCATCTGACGGCCTGCCACTTCCCGGAGGAGCCGACGATCGAGGGCCGCGAGGAGGACATCGTCCTGGACCCGGCGCTGGCGGCGCTGGAGGAGGGCTTGGAGGAGGGCTGAGGGAGGACCGGGGGTGGAGCAAGGGCCGTCCGGCGGACGGGCGTGCCAGACCCCGGGCCTGCGGCGTGATCCGCCGGGGACCCTAGGGGACGGGGTGCGCCGGGGGCCCTGGAGGACGGGGCCCGCCGGTTCTACAGGGCGGGCCGCGCCACGGTGATGATCTCGGGGCTCGCGGGTGTGCACGGCCCCCGACCCCAGTCGCCGTACCGCTCGGTGACCGCGAGCCCCGCCTCGCCGAGGAACCGGGACAGGGCGCAGGCGTCGAGGAACCGCAAGGTGGTCCTGCTGATCACGGGCCGCTTCCACGGTCCGCCCTCGAAGGTCTCGGTGAACGTCACCCGGTCTCCGAGGACGGGCTGCTCGACCTCGTGCCACACGAGTACGGGGGCGCCGTCAGGGCCGGTGATCTCGTACACCCGGTCCGGTGTCCATCGCTCCCAGGCGCGGACAGCGGGGTTGCGTGTCTCGAAGACGAACCGTCCGCCGTCCGCGAGCGCTGCCCGCACGGCCCGTAGCGCGAGCCGGATCTCTTCGTCGCCGACGAGCACCTGGAACGCGTGCCCGGTCATCACGACCAGATCGAACTCCCCGTGCCACTCCCGCGTCAGCAGATCCCCGAGTACCCACTCCACCCGCGGTGTGCTCCGCCGCGCCAGCACGAGCATGGCGGCCGCCGGATCGAGCCCCACCAGCCGCCCTTGATGCCCCGCCTCCAGGGCCCGCCTGAGCAGCCGCCCGGTGCCGCATCCGATGTCCAGCACGGACCCGGCGGACATCACGTATCCGAGACAGAAGTCGTCCCCCGCCTGCCACGGATTGAGCGTCTCGTACAAGGCGGCGAGCTCGGGGTCCCCGAACGACCGATCGACCATCGCGGCAGTCTGCCACAGGGGGATGCGGCGGATGACAGGATCGGGAGTTCGTACGGCCTTGTCGGTTCGGTCTTGTTCGTGCGGTCTTGTTCGTACGGCCTTGAGGGGAGCGGGAGTTGCTGCATCACGTGGAGCTGTGGGTGCCGGACCTGGAGCGTGCGGTCGGCTCGTGGGGATGGCTGTTGGAGCGGCTGGGCTACGAGGAGTACCAGAACTGGTCCGACGGGCGCAGCTGGCGGATGGCGGACACATACATCGTCCTCGAACAGTCCCCGGCGCTGCGCACCGGTGAGCCGTACGACCGTATGCGCCCCGGCCTCAACCACCTCGCCTTCCACGTCCCGAGCCGCGCGGACCTCGACGCGCTGGTCGAGGCGGCGCCGGAACACGGCTGGACCCTGATGTTCCCGGACCGGCATCCGTACGCGGGCGGGCCGGAGCACTACGCCGGCTACCTGGAGAACGGGGACGGGTTCGAGGTGGAGCTGGTGGCGCGGAAGAACTGAGAGCGAGTACCGGATTCGCTTAATGGTTCGACAGGCGGGTGCCGGTCCGGGAGCATCCTCGTCGATGACAAGAACCGACACTCCTCCCGCGTGGGACGAGCGCACCCAGCTGACCACCTTCCTCGACTACGCCCGCGACACCGCCCGCGCCAAGTGCGAGGACGTGTCGCCGGAGAACGCCCGCAAGGCCCCGCTGCCGGGCTCGCCGCTGATGACCCTGAGCGGGCTGGTCAATCACCTCCGCTGGGTCGAGTACTTCTGGTTCCAGGTGGTCTTCCTCGGCGAGGAGGACGAGGGTCCCTGGACGGACGAGGACCCCGACCGCGAGATGCGTATCGCCGTCGACCTCCCCCTCGCCGACGTCCTCGGCGAATACGCGGAACAGGCCGCCCGCTACCGCGAGTTGGTCGCCGCGCACGACCTGGACACCAAGGCCAAGCGCTCGAACAGCGGCGGCCGCCAGGTCGACCTCCGCTGGATCCTCCTCCACCTGATCGAGGAGACGGCCCGTCACAACGGGCACCTGGACATCCTGCGGGAGCTGGTCGACGGCACGACGGGCGTGTAGCGAAGAGAGGGTGAAGGCCCGTGCCTGGTCCGACGGGCCGCTCGTGATCAGAGGCTGTCGAATGGCGGAATAATCCGCGTGATCGCGATGAGGCGCAGCCGGGGCACCGGTAACGCGTAGAACCAGCCGTCGGACAGTAGCGGGATGCGGCGCACGCCCCCGGGCACGCCACGCCGGGGTCCCTCGCCGATGTCCGTCACATCGACGCCGACTTCGGCGAGGGCCACGAGTTCTGCCGCCAGGCGCTCGACCTCGCCGACGATGTGCTGCGGGAAGCCGACCGCGACGTGTTCGGCGTCCGGGTCGTACTCCCAGCGCCAGGCATCTTCGTCTCCCATGCCGTCACACGCCCTCGGCTCGGTCGACCCCGGCCTCCGCGCATGCCATGTCCAGTATGCGCCCGACCTCGGCCGCAATGGCCCGGGCTTCCTCAAGGCTCTCGGTAGTGGCGGCGCGTGCTTCCAGGGAATGCAGCCGAGCGGCCCGGTCGGGATGCCGCTGCACTGCCACGTACACCGCCCATTGACCCACGAAGCGGCGCATGGGCGCGGCGCTGACCTGCTCGCGTGCCTGCTGGAGTGCCGCGGACCGTTCGGCGTCGAATGTGGGCAGAGCGTCGGGCGCCAGCTGCGCCAGGACAGCCCGCAGGTCTTCCGGGGTGCTGGCCGGCTGGGGGGCGACAGCGTCGCCGGAGCCGGACTGTGCAGCGGTGCTCATGCGCGGTCTCCTCGTGGCGGTACGGCGGTCTGCCCACTGCTCGCCAGCGTACCGGCGATGTGGCGATGCGGGCTGGACCTGTGGATGGCTCACGCCTCGTCCCCGTTCGTCTCCGGTGCGACGCTGAACCACACCGCTTTGCCGTACGGATAATTCCGCACGCCCCACTGGTCGGCGCAAGCTTCGACGATGCCGAGCCCGCGACCGCGCTCGTCGTCGGCGCCGGGGTTGCGAGTCTCTGGCGTGCCGGGAGCGTGGTCCCAGACGGTGACCCGGAAGTCGTCCGGGGTGCGCTCCATGCTGACGTAGGTCTCCAGGGGGGAGTGGCGGTAGGCGTTGGTGACAACCTCGGAGACCAGCAACTCGACTGTGTCCACGATGCAGTTGAGCTTGGCGGCGGCGAGGATGCTGCGGATCGTGGCTCGGACCAAGGTATGCGCAGGGGTCGTGGGGGATGGTCAGGCCGTAGGTCCAGAGGGGAGTGGGGGGTTCGGGCGTGCGCATGTGGCAGCCTCCAGTTGCGTGCCTTCTGTGACTGATTCAATACGCAAGGTAGCGGTATTGGTTGCCAATACTCAACCAGCTTGTGAAAAAGGTGGGTTGTTGGATACTTCGTGGGTCGGCAAGGAGGAGGCTGCATGGGGCTGAGGGCGAACCCGACGTATCGACAGCGACGCTTCGGTGCCGAGGTACGAGCCATGCGTGAGGGCGCAGGGTTCACTGCTGCGCGTGCGGCCGAGGTGATGGGGATGAATGCCTCCCACATCAGTACCGTCGAGGCGGGACGGACGAGCCTGTCTTCAGACAGGTTGAACCGCCTTGCGGCAGCTATTGGTAGCGAAGACTCCACCTATGTCGATGCATTGGCTGAGCTGGGCAGTGCGTCCGGCAAGGGATGGTGGACGGAGTACCGGGACCGAGTGCGCCCCTCGCTCCTGGACCTGGCGGAGTTGGAAGACGGTGCCGCCGAAGTCGTCTGCTATGAGCCGTTCTTCGTGCCTGGCCCGCTCCAGACCGAGTCGTACGCATCGGTGATCCACCGCCAGGGCTATGCGCCGGCGGAGACAGCCGAGCACGACTTGGCGGTCGAGTTCCGCGTCGCCCGTCAGCGGATCCTCCGGGGAGAGAATCCTCCCCGGGTCCACGCCATCGTTCATGAGGCGGCGTTGCATCCGTCGTACGGAGATGGGCGTGTCATGCGCGATCAGCTGGCTCGGCTGATCGAGCTGTCACGTCTGCCTCAAGTCACCGTCCAGGTGCTGCCCTTCGACGGTCCGGTGCCCTTCGGTACGTCCTTCACCATGCTTCTGCCGCCTGTGAAGCGACTCGGCACGGTGGTCGTCGCGCACGTCGAAAGGTCCTTGTATCTGGGTGATGCCGAGGCCCTTGCTCGGTACACCGACCTGTTCGCTAGGCTGCGGAACACGGCCCTCCCGCCTGTAGGCGTGGCCGTACCGCCCGAGGGACACCTGGTGAAGGACTCCTTGGGGCTGATCCAAAGACTCCTCTATCCCCTCCTTTGAGAAGGCGAGCATGACCGGGCTGCGGTGGCAGAAGTCGACCTACAGCGAAGGCGGCGCCGATACCTGCGTCGAGCTAGCCCTCGATGACACCGGCACCGTCCACCTACGCGAGAGCGACACCCCCGGCACCGTCCTCGCCCCCGCTCCGTCCGCCCTCGCGGCGCTGCTCGACGGGATCAAGGGCGGCGGGACGGCCACTCGGCCGTCGTTGTAACTGGTTGAAAGCACGACTGGCGTATGGGCGACAGCCGCAAAGGTGAAGGCCCGCGCCTGGGTGGGCGCGGGCCTTCGTCCCCTGGATCGGACGTTCATGGGCTCGGGTCAATGGGCCGGAAAGTCCGCTCTCTGAGGAGGCGGCTGACGGAAATGGGGTGTTGTCAGGCCGCCGCCTGGGGGTCCTTGGAGAGGCGGGGGGCGGGAACCGTGTCCGTCTCGGGATAGTGGCAGGCGGTGAGGTGGCCGGGCTTGTTGCCCTCGGCCTCGACCAGCGGCGGGGCCTCGCTCGCGCACTTGTCCGTCGCCTTCCAGCAGCGGGTGCGGAAGCGGCAGCCGGAGGGCGGGTTGATCGGGGACGGCACGTCGCCCTTGAGGAGGATGCGCTCACGGGCCGGCACGTCGTCCGCGGTGGCCTCGGGTACGGCGGAGAGCAGGGCCCTCGTGTACGGGTGGCGCGGGTTGCCGTAGAGGTCGTCGCGGTCGGCGATCTCGACGATCTTGCCGAGGTACATGACCGCCACGCGCTGGGAGAAGTGGCGGACGATGGCCAGGTCGTGGGCGATGAAGACGAAGGCGATGCCCAGGTCCTTCTGGACCTTCTGCAGCAGGTTCACGACCTGTGCCTGGATGGAGACGTCCAGCGCGGACACCGGCTCGTCGGCCACGATCAGCTTCGGTTCCAGGGCCAGCGCGCGGGCCACGCCGATGCGCTGGCGCTGGCCGCCGGAGAACTCGTGCGGGAAGCGGTTGTAGTGCTCGGGGTTGAGACCGACGATCTCCAGCAGCTCGCGGACGCGGTTCTCGCGGCCACCCGCCGGGTTGATGTCGTTGATCTCCATCGGACCGGCGATGATCTTGCCGACCGTCTGGCGCGGGTTCAGGGACGCGTACGGGTCCTGGAAGATCATCTGGATCTCGGACCTGATCGGCGCGAGATCCTTGCGGCCGGCGTGCGTGATGTCCTGGCCGCGGTACGAGATCTTGCCGCCGGTCGGCTCCAACAGGCGGGTGATCAGGCGGCCGGTCGTGGACTTGCCGCAGCCGGACTCGCCGACCAGGCCCAGGCTCTCGCCCTCGGCGACCGAGAAGTCGAGCCCGTCGACGGCCTGTACGGCGCCGACCGTGCGCCGGATCGGGAAGCCGCCCTTGATCGGGAAGTGCTTGGTGAGACCGCTGACGTCCAGGAGGGGGTTCGCGTTGCTCATGATGGTGAAGTCCCGTCTCGTGTCCGTCAGTTGTGCCGTGATGCGGCGAAGTCGGCGAAGAATTCCCGGCGCTGGTCCGTCGTGAGGTGGCAGGCGGAACCCCTGCCCTCCACGACCTCCAGCGCCGGCTGCTCGGTGGCGCACAGCCCGCCCGCGACCTTCTCGGCGAAGGTGCACCGCGGGTGGAAGCGGCACCCGGTCGGCGGGTTGAGCAGCGAGGGCGGCGACCCCGGGATCGGCGACAGCGGCACGTCGACCGGGCCGTCCAGGCTCGGCATCGAGTTCATCAGCCCCAGCGTGTAGGGGTGCCGCGGGGCGCGCAGCACCTCCTGCTTGGTGCCGCGCTCCACGCACCGGCCGCCGTACATCACCAGCACGTCGTCCGCGATGTCGGCGATGACCCCGAGGTCGTGGGTGATGAAGACGATCGCCGTGCCGAACTCCTGCTGGAGGTCCTTGAGGAGGTCCATGATCTGCGCCTGGACCGTCACGTCGAGGGCCGTGGTCGGCTCGTCCGCGATCAGCAGCTCGGGGTCGCACACCAGCGCCATGGCGATCATCGCGCGCTGGCGCATACCGCCGGAGAACTGGTGCGGGTAGTCGTCCACCCGCATGTCCGGCTGCGGGATCCCGACCCGCTTCAGCATCTCGATCGCCCGCGTCCGGGCCTCCTGCTTGGAGGCGCCGGTGTGCTTGCGGTACGTCTCACCGATCTGCTTGCCGATGGTGTGGTACGGCGACAGCGAGGCCAGGGCGTCCTGGAAGATCATCGCCATCTTGTTGCCGCGCAGCCGCTCCAGCTCCTTCTCGGAGGCGGTGAGCAGCTCCTTGCCGTCGAGCAGGATCTCGCCGTCGATCGCGGTGCGGGCACGGTCGTGCAGGCCCAGGATCGTCAGGTTGGTGACGGACTTGCCGGACCCCGACTCGCCCACGATGCCGAGCGTCTTGCCCTTGGCGACGTCGAAGCTGAGGCCGTCGACGGCCTTGACGATGCCGTCCTCGGTGGAGAAGTGGACTTTCAGGTCCCTGACGGAGAGGAAGGGCTGCTGATCGGTGCTCGTCACGGGGACGCTCCTGAGGGGGGTGATGCGGGAGTCGCCGGGTGGGGCGGTGGGAGGAACATGGCTGGGGCGGAGGTCAGGCGAGCCGGATCCGCGGGTCGATGAGGGCGTAGACGGCGTCCACGATGATGTTGGCGAAGACGATGCCGGCGGCCGCGACGACCGTGACGCCGAGCAGCATGGGCAGGTCGCTGTCGGTGACCGCGCGGACGGCGAGCGTGCCGATGCCCTGCAGACTGAAGGTCGACTCGGTGATGATCGCGCCGCCGATCAGCGTGCCCATGTCGATGCCGAAGATCGTCACGATCGGACCCATGGCACCGCGCCAGGCGAAGCGGAAGAAGACCGAGCGGCGCGACAGGCCCTTGGCCCGCGCTGTGCGGACGTAGTCCTCGCTCAGCTGCTCCACCAGTTGCGAGCGGGTCATACGGGTGTAGTTGGCCGTGAAGATGATGGACAGCACGAGCCACGGCAGCAGCAGCCCCGAGACCCAGGCGCCCGGATTCTCGGTGAACGGCGTGTACGAGGGCTGGCTGAGGATGCCGGCCTGCTGCACCAGGAAGAACATCGCGATGTAGCCGACGAAGTAGATCTGCATCGACGAGCCGAGAAGCGAGAAGGAGCTGGCGATCTTGTCCAGTGCCTTGCCCTGCTTGACCGCGGCCAGCATGCCCGCGCCGACACCGATGATCAGGAAGAAGAAGGCCGCGCCGAAGGCGAGGGACAGCGTCGTCGGGAAGCGGTCCATGATCGTCTGGAAGACGGGCTCGCTGTTGGTGAACGAGTAGCCGAGGCACGGCGCGTCGCAGTGCCCGACGCCCGTGTACTCACGGCCGACGAAGATGCCCTGCAGCCAGTGCCAGTACTGGACCGGCATCGGGTCGGCGATCCCGAGGTTCTGCCGTACCTGCGCGAGCAGTTGGGCGTCACAGACCTTGCCGCAGGCCATCCGCGCGGGGTCGCGCGGGATGGCGTAGAAGAGGAAGAAGGTGACGGCGCTGATGATCAGCAGAATGACGAGCGCGCCGAGCACTCGACGGACCAGGAAACGGAACATGGGTGAAGGCTTTCCGGACGGGGCGCCGTCGCCGGGGGGTGTGGGGAGCGTGGACGGGGCCGGGGCGGCGGTCGCGAGGACCGCCGCCCCGAGGAAACCTCAGGCCTTGGCGAAGACCTTGCCGATGGCGACGCAGGTGTCACCGGCGTTGTAGATGACACCGCCGACCTTGGAACCGTAGAAGTAGTTGCGGACCGGGTTGTAGTCCGGGACGCAGGCCGCCAGCTCCATGATCTGCTTGTCGATCGCGCCCCAGGCCGCGTTGGCCTTGTCCGCGTCGGTGATGGCGGTGGCAGCGGCGATGGCCTTGTTCACGCTCGTGTTGTTCAGCTGCGACCAGTTGACACCGCCGTCGGCGATCTGGCTGCCGTCCCAGCAGGGCTGGATGACCGCGTAACCGGCCGGCCAGTCCGGGCCCCAGCCCGCGGCGAACATGTCGAACTTGTTGTCCAGCTGGCCGATCTGGCTGTAGAAGGTCGTCTTGTCGACCTGCTGGGTCACCACGTCGAAGCCGGCCTTGGTGAGGGCGGTCTTGATGGTGACGGCCGACTTGACGGCCTGGTCGGACTGCTGGAAGGCGATGACGATCTTCTGGCCCTCGGCACCGGCCTCCTTCAGCAGCGCCTTGGCCTTCTCCGGGTCGCCCATCGGCTTGGTCTTCTTGCCGTACAGGTCGAAGTCCACGTGGCCCGGGGTGAGCGGGCTGATGATCGTGGTGGCGGTCGAGGTGACGGCCGAGCCACCGCGCAGCTGCTTCAGCTGCGCCGCGGGCCACGCCCAGTTGAGCGCCTGGCGGACCTTGACGTCCTTGACGCGGGTCATGTTGATCGCGAAGTAGTAGCAGGTCGTGTCGACCTGGGTCAGCACACGCTTCTTCAGCGTGGCGTCGCCGAGCACCTTCGTGACGCGCTCGGGAGCGACCTCGTTGAGCAGCGAGAGCGAGAACTGGTCGTTGCCGGAGTCCGCGATGTAGCGGTCCGTGGAGGCCAGCGACTGGAAGCCGAACTGCATGACGACCTTGTCCGGGTAGCCGTTGCGGCACGGGTCCTTGGCGGCGTCCCAGTGCTCGTTGCGGACCAGGGTCAGGGACTTGTCGATGCTGCGCGACTGGATCTTGTACGGGCCGCAGGAGTAGGGGCGCTTGTCGTACTTCTTCTGCGTGTCGTGCTTCTTCGGCACGATCGCGAAGCCGCGCATGGCCAGCATGAACGGGAAGTCGGCGTGCGCCTCCTTGAGGCGGAAGGTGATGGTGCTGCCGTCCACCTCGATCGACGACAGGTGCTTGCCGTCGTACGGGCCCTTGTACTTGTCGCCGCCCTCGAGCCAGTTCTGCGGGTAGCGGGGGCCCTCGGTGACGAAGGAGGCGAAGAGGCGCTCGAAGCTGTGGCGGACGTCGTCGACGGTGACGTCGGCGCCGTCCTCCCACTTCACGCCGTCCTTCAGCGTGAAGGACCAGGTCTTGCCGCCGTCCTTCACCGTGCCCGCGTCCGTGGCGAGGTCGCCGACCAGGGTGGTGTTGCCCTTGGCGTCGACCCGGTAGCCGGTCAGACCGCGCAGGAACAGCACCGAACCGGCACCCGTGTACGACGAGTAGATCTGGGCCGGGTCCAGGTGGTCGAAGTCGATCTGGTCGAGCGTGTAGATCGTGCCGCCCTTGACCGCGCCCGGCATCTCCGGGGCGGGGCCCGCGGAGTCGGCCTTGGTGCCGACGTCGATCTTGGCAGCCTTGCCCTGGGGAGCCTTGGTCGCGCTGCCGCTGCCACCATCGGCGTTGCCGCTGCTGCACGCGCTCAGAACGGTGGACGCACCTGCAGCCACGGTGGTGGCTATCAGGAAGTTTCTGCGGGAAAAGGACATGGCTACCTGCCTAGACGTGATGGATGAGAGAGACGGGCTACGAGCTGCCGGCTTCCGGACGACTGTGACCGGGCCGGCGTGTGACTCAGCGCTTGGACTTCGGGTCGAGTGCGTCGCGGACCGAATCGCCGAGGAGGTTGAACGCCAGGACGAAGAGGATCATCGAGACGCCCGGGAAGATCATGAAGGTGATGTCGTCCGTGTAGAACTGCGCACCGCGCTGGATCATCACGCCCCAGTCGGGGGTCGGGTCGATGATGCCGACGCCGAGGAAGGCGAGGCCCGCCTCCGCGGTCACGAAGGCCGGGAGGGCGAGGGTGGACTGGATCAGGATCGGAGTCCACAGGTTGGGCAGCAGTTCCTTGAAGATGATGCGGGCCGGCGAGGCCCCGGTCACCTTCGCCGCCTCCACGAACTCCCGCTCCCGCAGGGCCAGTACCTGGCCGCGCAGGAGGCGGGCGATGGACGCCCAGCCGAAGGCCGTGAGGACGAGGATCAGGCAGGTGGCCCGCAGGGAGGTGGGGATGTCGTCGTCGGGCGCGACGAACACTCCGTACACGACGGGCATGAAGGCGATGAAGAACAGCGTGGACGGGAACGACAGCAGGATGTCGATGACCCGGCCGATGAGGTAGTCGGTCTTGCCGCCGAGGTAGCCGGCGGTGATGCCGATGACCACGCCGATGATCGTGACCAGGACCGTGGTGGCCGTCGCGATCAGCAGCGAGGTGCGGATGCCGTAGAGCAGGAAGGTGAAGACGTCGCGGCCCAGTGCCGGCTCGATGCCGAACCAGAAGTTGCCGTCGATGCCGCCGTTCGGCTTGATGGGGAAGCCGGCCTCGTTGAGCAGGCCGGCCTGTTCCTGGCCGTAGAGCGTGTACGGATCCTTGCCGTACAGGGCGGAGATCAGCGGGGCGCAGATCGCGATCACGAAGAAGAAGATCACGATGTAGGCGGAAATCACGCCCGTCCGGTCCCGCTTGAAGCGGGTCCAGGCGAGGCGGCCGGGGGAGCGGCTCTCGGCGCCCTTGAGGGTGGAGGACGCCGCCGGCTTCTCGACGGTTTCGTCGGTCACCTCGAGCGGGGCAGCCGCAGATGGAGATGGGGGGGTCATGGTGCTCCTGGCCCACGGAAAAGTCTGATGACTCCGCAGGGCACTCCCCTACGGGCTACGCCGGACTTTTTCAACGCAATTCGTTCAAGGTCAATAAAATCTGGGTCGACTTGGGTTTCTCTTTACCTTCTTTACCTCGACATGACCATCCCGTAGCTACGCGTGTAGCGCGCTGTGATCGAGTCGTGTCTTACATCGGACCAACCAGACTATTCAGGCAATGAGTTCGATATACGGACGCCTCAGTGTCGGAATGCGTACACCCAGGGGTCCTTTTCCAACGGTTCGGCATCGCTTGGTGAAGATCCATTGCGCCCTCCGGCGGAGATCCACTGCGCCACCCGCGAAGATCCACTGCTTGAGAAACGGAACGTCCGTTTCGTCGCCCCGACCGGACGCGTGCATCCGGATGACCCCTCCCTCCAAAGGCCCGAGCCGGTGTGCGGCTTCCACTGTTTGCCCCGATATTTACCGATAGCGGATCGGCGTCCGGGCGTCGGTGTCACAAGGCATTCATAGGAGGCACTCCATGCGTGGAACCACGCACGCCAAATGGGTCGCCTGCGCGGCGGCGGCAGCCCTCGCGGCGACGGCTTGCGGGGGCGGGGGGAGCGACAGCGGTGGCGACACCGGCGCGGTGCTCAGTTCCTCCTGGGGAGACCCGCAGAACCCGCTGGAGCCGGCCAACACCAACGAGGTGCAGGGCGGCAAGGTCCTCGACATGATCTTCCGGAGCCTGAAGAGGTACGACCCGGAGACCGGCGAGGCCAAAGACATGCTCGCCGAGAAGATCGACACCACGGACTCGCAGAACTTCACCATCACCGTCAAGGGCGGCTGGACCTTCAGCAACGGCGAGAAGGTCACCGCCAAGTCCTTCGTCGACGCCTGGAACTACGGCGCGAGCCTGAAGAACAACCAGAAGAACGCGTACTTCTTCGGCTACATCGAGGGCTACGACAAGACCCACCCCGAGGACGGCAGCAAGCAGAGCGCCGACACGCTCTCCGGCCTCGAGGTCGTCGACGACACGACCTTCACCGTCAAGCTCAACCAGAAGTTCTCGACCTTCCCCGACACCCTCGGCTATCCCGCCTTCGCCCCGCTCCCTCAGGCCTTCTTCGACGACCACGACGCCTGGGTGAAGAAACCGGTCGGCAACGGGCCGTACACGATCGACTCGTACACCAAGGGCTCGCAGATGTCGCTGCGGGCCTGGGACGGCTATCCCGGCACGGACAAGGCGCAGAACGGCGGCGTGGACCTGAAGGTCTACACCGACAACAACACCGCCTACACCGACCTGATGGCCGGCAACCTCGACCTGGTCGACGACGTGCCCGCCGCCCAGCTCAAGAACGCCAAGAGCGACCTCGGCGACCGGTACATCAACACCCCGGCCGGCATCATCCAGACCCTCGCCTTCCCGTTCTACGACCCCAAGTGGAACAAGCCCGGCATGGAGAAGGTCCGCACCGGACTGTCCCGGGCGATCAACCGCGAACAGATCACCGACACGATCTTCCAGAAGACCCGTACCCCCGCCACCGACTGGACCTCCCCGGTCCTCGGCGAGGAGGGCGGCTTCAAGGAAGGCCTGTGCGGCGACGCCTGCGAGTACGACGCCGACGCGGCCAAGAAGCTGATCGAGGAGGGCGGCGGCCTCCCCGGCGGACAGGTCAAGATCACGTACAACGCGGACACCGGCTCCCACAAGGAGTGGGTCGACGCGGTCTGCAACTCCATCAACAACGCCCTCGACAACGACAAGGCGTGCGTCGGCAACCCGTTCGGCACCTTCGCCGACTTCCGCACCCAGATCACCGACAAGAAGATGCCCGGCCCGTTCCGCGCCGGCTGGCAGATGGACTACCCGCTGATCCAGAACTTCCTCCAGCCGCTCTACTACACCAACGCCTCCTCCAACGACGGCAAGTGGACCAACAAGGAGTTCGACAAGCTCGTCGACGAGGCCAACGCCGAGACCGACACGGCGACGGCGGTGCAGAAGTTCCAGCAGGCCGAGGAGGTCCTCCGGGACGACATGGGAGCCATCCCGCTCTGGTACCAGAACGGCAGCGCCGGCTACTCGCAGCGGCTCTCCAACGTGAAGCTCAACCCGTTCAGCGTCCCCGTCTACAACGAGATCAAGGTCGGCTGAGCGTCCATGGGACGGTACGTCGTCCGGCGGCTGCTCCAGATGATCCCGGTCTTCATCGGGGCCACCCTGCTGATCTTCCTCATGGTGAACGTGATGGGCGACCCCATCGCGGGCCTGTGCGGGGAGCGCCAGTGCGACCCGGCGACGGCCGCCCAGCTGGAGAAGGAGTTCGGCCTCGACAAGCCGGTCTGGCAGCAATACCTGACCTACATGGGGAACGTCTTCACCGGCGACTTCGGCACCGCCTTCAACGGCCAGGAGGTCACCGAGCTGATGGCGACGGCGTTCCCCGTCACCATCCGGCTGACGGCCGTCGCCATCCTCTTCGAGATCGTCATCGGCATCACGCTGGGCGTGATCACGGGCCTGCGTCGCGGCCGGCCCGTCGACACCTCGGTCCTGATGTTCACCCTCGTCGTGATCTCCGTCCCCACCTTCGTCACCGGCCTGCTGCTCCAGCTCCTGCTCGGCGTCGAGTGGGGCTGGATCAAACCGTCGGTGTCGACGGACGCCACCTTCGGCGAGCTGATCGTGCCGGGTCTGGTCCTCGCCTCGGTCTCCCTCGCCTACGTGACCCGGCTGACCCGCACCTCCATCGCGGAGAACAAGCGGTCCGACTACGTCCGTACGGCGGTCGCGAAGGGGCTGCCCCGTCGCAGGGTGATCATCCGGCACCTGCTGCGCAACTCGCTCATCCCCGTCGTCACCTTCATCGGCACCGACATCGGGGCGCTGATGGGAGGTGCCATCGTCACCGAGCGCATCTTCAACATCCACGGCGTCGGCTACCAGCTCTACCAGGGCATCCTCCGCCAGAACACCCAGACCGTCGTCGGCTTCGTGACGGTCCTCGTCCTGGTGTTCCTGGTCGCCAACCTGCTCGTCGACCTCCTGTACGCCGTACTCGACCCGAGGATCCGTTATGCCTGAACCCCGGGAACCCGAAGGCGCGATCGCCGCGACCGGAATGGGCGGTGCCATGGACCTGGCCACGAGTGAGGGCGAGACGCTGGAGCAGCGCCCCGGCGGCCCGGACGGCTCGGGCCCCTTCGACAAGCCCCGCTCCCTCTGGTCCGACGCCTGGCGCGACCTGCGCCGCAACCCGGTCTTCGTCGTCTCCGGCCTGGTGATCCTCTTCCTCGTCGTCATCTCGATCTGGCCGTCGCTGATCGCCTCCGGCAGCCCCCTCAAGTGCGACCTCGCCAAGGCCCAGGAGGGCTCCCAGCCGGGCGCGCCGTTCGGCTACAACGGCCAGGGCTGCAACGTCTACACCCGTACCGTCTACGGCGCCCGTACGTCCGTCACGGTCGGCGTCTGCGCCACGCTCGGGGTGACCCTGCTCGGCTCGGTCCTCGGCGGGCTCGCCGGGTTCTTCGGCGGGTCCTGGGACTCGGTCCTGTCCCGGCTCACCGACGTCTTCTTCGCGATCCCGGTCGTCCTCGGCGGCCTGGTCCTGCTGTCCGTCGTCACCAGCAGCACCGTCTGGCCGGTCATCGGCTTCATGGTCCTGCTGGGCTGGCCGCAGATCTCCCGGATCGCCCGGGGTTCGGTCATCACCGCCAAGCAGAACGACTACGTGCAGGCCGCCAGGGCGCTCGGCGCCTCCAACTCCCGGCTGCTCCTTCGCCACATCACACCCAACGCGGTCGCGCCGGTGATCGTCGTGGCGACCATCGCGCTCGGCACCTACATCTCGCTGGAGGCGACCCTGTCGTACCTCGGCGTCGGGCTGAAGCCGCCGACGGTCAGCTGGGGGATCGACATCTCCTCGGCGTCCGCCTACATCCGGCAGGCCCCGCACATGCTGCTGTGGCCGGCGGGGGCGCTCGCGCTCACCGTGCTCGCGTTCATCATGCTCGGCGACGCGGTGCGCGACGCCCTCGACCCGAAGCTGAGGTGAGCCGCCGTCATGCTGCTCGAAGTGCGTGACCTGCACGTGGAGTTCCGGACCCGGGACGGGGTCGCGCGGGCCGTCAACGGCGTCGACTACGGCGTGGACGCGGGCGAGACCCTCGCGGTGCTCGGCGAGTCCGGCTCCGGCAAGTCGGTCACCGCGCAGGCGATCATGGGCATCCTCGACATGCCGCCGGGGCGGATCACCGGCGGCGAGATCCTCTTCCAGGGCCAGGACCTGCTGCGACTCAAGGAGGAGGAACGGCGGAAGATCCGTGGCGCCGAGATGGCGATGATCTTCCAGGACGCGCTGTCGTCGTTGAACCCCGTGCTCTCCGTCGGCGACCAGCTCGGCGAGATGTTCGTCGTGCACCGGGGGATGTCGCGGAAGGACGCGCGGGCCGAGGCGGTCGAGCTGATGGACCGGGTCCGCATCCCCGGCGCCAGGGAGCGGGTGAAGCAGTACCCGCACCAGTTCTCCGGCGGTATGCGCCAGCGCATCATGATCGCGATGGCGCTGGCCCTCGAACCCGCGCTGATCATCGCCGACGAACCGACGACCGCCCTCGACGTGACCGTGCAGGCCCAGGTCATGGAACTGCTCGCCGAGTTGCAGCGCGAGTACCACATGGGGCTCATCCTCATCACCCACGACCTCGGCGTGGTCGCGGACGTGGCCGACCGGATCGCCGTCATGTACGCGGGGCGGATCGTGGAGTCGGCGCCGGTGCACGACATCTACAAGGCGCCGGCCCATCCGTACACCCGCGGCCTGCTGGACTCCATCCCGCGCCTGGACCAGAAGGGCCACGAGCTCTACGCCATCAAGGGCCTGCCACCCAACCTCATGCACATCCCGCCGGGCTGCGCCTTCAACCCGCGCTGCCCGATGGCCCAGGACGTGTGCCGGACGGACGTACCCCCGCTGTACGAGGTCTCCGACGACCGTGGGAGCGCCTGCCACTTCTGGACGGAGTGCCTGCATGGCTGAGCCGATCCTGGAGGTCAGCGGGCTGGTCAAGCACTACCCGCTCACCACCGGCATCCTCTTCAAGAAGCAGGTCGGCGCGGTGAAGGCGGTCGACGGCGTCGACTTCGCCCTGGGCCGCGGCGAGACCCTCGGCATCGTCGGCGAGTCCGGCTGCGGCAAGTCGACGGTCGCCAGGATGCTGGTCAACCTGGAGAAACCGACGGCCGGTTCGATCAGGTACAAGGGCGAGGACATCGGCAAGCTGTCAGGCCGCGCCCTGAAGGCCGTACGACGCAACATCCAGATGGTCTTCCAGGACCCCTACACCTCGCTCAACCCCCGGATGACGGTCGGCGACATCATCGGGGAGCCGTACGACATCCACCCCGAGGTGGCGCCGAAGGGCGACCGTCGCCGCAAGGTCCAGGACCTCCTCGATGTCGTCGGCCTCAACCCCGAGTACATCAACCGCTACCCGCACCAGTTCTCCGGCGGCCAGCGCCAACGCATCGGCATCGCACGGGGGCTGGCGCTGCGCCCCGAGATCATCGTGGCCGACGAGCCGGTCTCGGCGCTGGACGTGTCCGTGCAGGCACAGGTCATCAACCTGATGGCGGGCCTGCAGCACGAGTTCGACCTCTCGTACGTCTTCATCGCCCACGACCTGTCGATCGTCCGGCACATCTCCGACCGGGTCGGGGTGATGTACCTGGGCCGGATCGTCGAGATCGGCAAGGACGCCGAGATCTACGACCACCCCACCCACCCCTACACCCAGGCGCTGCTGTCCGCGGTCCCCGTCCCCGACCCCGAGGCCCGCGAACACCGGGAACGGATCATCCTCGCGGGCGACGTGCCGTCCCCGACCCACATCCCGTCCGGCTGCCGCTTCCGCACCCGCTGCTGGAAGGCCCAGGAACGCTGCGCACTGGAGGTACCGGCACTGGCGATCCCCGCCGAGTTCCGCCACGCCCCCGGCCCCGCGGCCCACGACTCGGCCTGCCACTTCGCGGAGGAGAAACAGGTCGTGCCGGTGGAGGGGGAGCAGAGCTGACGCCGGCCACGGGCGGGACGTCATGCCCCGACCATAGGGGCCATGCGCCCCCTTGTGCGGCTGTGCACCGACCGATGCGCACGTACGGATAGTTATGGTCAATCGCACGGCCGGGGTAGAACACCGGCAAAGGAAAGGGCCCCCAGCGCGATCGGCTTCCCAACCAACACCGCGCTGAAGGCCCGCCCCCAGGCGAACCTGGAAGGTGATACGGATGACCGTACCTCAGTGTGTGAATGCCCCCGATGACGGTTGGGCACACGGCGCGAACGGGTGGCGCAGGGTCGTCGTCATCGTCACGATCACGGTGATCGTGACGATGTGCGCCGGACTGAGCCCTGAGCGGATCAGCGCGGTGGCGGGACTGCTCATGGCCGTCGGCGTGTTCGTGGGCCGGACAAAAGCCCACGAACCGCGTTAACAAGCAGGCAACTCGGCTGACCCGATCCCGATATACGGACGCGTCAGTCTGAACCGCGTACGGCCGTGCGGGTGCCGTAAACGGGCCGGAGCGCGCCATGTCGCTCCGGCCCGTTGCCATACCCCTCTTACGTCAGCTTCAACGACCGCTTCAGGAAGTCCAGTTGGAGTCGCAGCAGGTTCTCGGCGACGGTTTCCTGCGGGGTCATGTGCGTCACGCCGGACAGTGGCAGTACCTCGTGCGGGCGGCCGGCGGCCAGCAGGGCGGAGGACAGTCGCAGTGAGTGGGCGACCACCACGTTGTCGTCCGCGAGGCCGTGGATGATCATCATCGGGCGGTGCGGTTCCACGGCGTCGACCAGACCGGAGTCGTCGAGCAGGGAGTTGCGGCGGTAGACCTCCGGCTGCTCGCCCGGGTGGCCCAGGTAGCGCTCCTGGTAGTGGGTGTCGTACAGCCGCAGGTCGGTGACCGGGGCGCCGACCACGGCCGCGTGGAAGACGTCCGGGCGGCGCAGCGCCGCGAGCGCGGCCAGGTAGCCGCCGAAGGACCAGCCGCGGATCGCGACCCGGTTCAGGTCGAGCGGAAAGTCGGCGGCCAGGGCCTGGAGTGCGTCGACCTGGTCCTGCAGCACCACCTCCGCGAGGTCGTCCCTGACCGCCTTCTCCCAGGCGGGGGACCGGCCCGGCGTGCCCCGGCCGTCCGCGACGACCACCGCGAAGCCCTGGTCGGCGAACCACTGGGAGGTCAGGTGCGGATTGTGCGCGGCGACCACCCGCTGGCCGTGCGGGCCTCCGTAGGGGTCGAGGAGAACCGGCAGGGGAGTGTCTCCGTGATGGTCCGCGGGGAGAAGAACGGCGCACGGAATTCGACGTGCGCCCCCCTGGGTGAGGGTCACGCGCGGGGACATACCGGGATCTTCGGCGTACGAGATGACCGTCGCCGTCGGCTTCCCGTCGCGCAGTACCTGCGCCCGGGCGCCCGGCCGGTCCAGTGCGGCGGACACCAGCACGGTCACGCCCCCGGCGCGTACCGCCGAGTGCACGCCGGGCTCCTGCGAGACGCGCTCCAGGCCGAGCTCGTTCACCCGGTAGACGTGCACCTCGCCGGTCTCCGGGGCCTCGGCGTCCTCGCCGGCCGACGCCGAGACCAGCACGTCGTCGTCGGAAACGTCCAGCACCGCCCGCACGTGCAACTGGGCGCCCGTCAGAGGCCGTTCACCCACTGCGAGCACTCGTGCGCCCCCCTCGTCGGCGATGCGCACCAACTGCCCGGAAGGGCTCCAGGAGGGCACTCCGGGGAAAAGATCCAGCCAAACTGGATCTTCGTCCGCGTGCACCATCCGGGTCGCGCCCGTCTCCGGATCCACCGCCAGGTACAGCTGACTGCGCTGATCGCGCGCTTGTACGAGCAGCAGTGGCGCACCCGCCGCTGACCAGTGGACATGCGCCAGATACGGGTAACGCGTCCGGTCCCAGGCAACCTCCGTGCGCACCCCGTCCAGAGTGGCCACGAACAGCCGTACGTCCGCGTTGTCGGTGCCGGCCGCCGGATACGCCACGTGGTGTGGTTCACGCTCGGGGTGGGCCGGATCGGAGATCCACCACCGCTGCACCGGCGTGTCGTCCACCCGCGCCACCAGCAGCCGGTCCGACTCCGGCGACCACCAAAAGCCCCGCGAGCGGCCCATCTCCTCGGCCGCGATGAACTCCGCCAGACCGTAGGTGACCTGCTCCGACTCGCGCTCCGCGAGCGCCCGGTCGCCCTCGCCCTCGGCGCCCACGACCCGCAGGGCGCCCTGCGCGACGTACGCGATGTGCCGCCCGTCGGGGGAGGGGCGCGGGTCGATCACCGGTCCGGGTACGGGCAGTTCACGTGCCGTTCCGGCCCGCAGCTCCGCCGCGAAGAGCCGCCCTGACAAGGCGAAAGAGGCCAACTCGACGGCGGCGTCGGTCGCGTAGCCGACGACGCCGGCGCCGCCCTCACGGCTGCGCTCGCGCCGCGCCCGTTCCTCGGGCGAGAGGTGCTCGGGGGCGCCGCCCAGGAGGGCGCGCGGGTCCGCCGCGACGCGCTCCCCGGCGTCCGGGAGATCGAGCACCCACAGTGCGTTGGCCCGGTCCGTTCCGGAGCTCGAACGCAGGAAAACGACACGGGAACCGTCGGGCGCCACGGTGAACGCGCGTGGCGCGCCGAGCGTGAACCGCTGGGTGCGGGCGTGCCGGCGGGGGAAGGAGTCAGGCTCGGTCGTCATGCCCCGACCATATTGGCCGTGCGCCCCCTTGTGAGGCTGTGCGCCGACCGATGCGCACGTACGGATAGTTATGATCACTAGCGCATAGTGGGTATCAACCTGCTGGCCTCTTGTATGGATTTATCTGCCCCCATAGTTCCGTCCCGTCCGATCCCCCACGTCCCTGGGTTCTTTGGAGGTGAGCCGCCGTGGCACTCTCGATTTCGGCGGTGGTGCTGCTGGCGATCGTCGTCTTCCTTCTGATCAAGAAGTCAGGGCTGAAGGGCGGGCACGCGGTCGTGTGCGTCCTGCTCGGCTTCTACCTGGCTTCGTCGACGGTGGCGCCGACGATCAGTGAGCTGACGACGAACATCGCCGGCATGATCGGCAGCATCAAGTTCTGACCAGCCCTTTAGGGTGGGGTCCATGACGGAACTGCCCGCCCGGCGTCTGCTGCTGGTGCACGCGCACCCGGACGACGAGTCGATCAACAACGGCGCGACCATGGCCCGGTACGCGGCCGAGGGCACCCGGGTGACCCTGGTCACCTGCACCCTCGGCGAGCGTGGCGAGGTCATCCCGCCCGGGCTCGCGCATCTGACCGGCGCCGCCCTCGGCGAGTACCGGCTGCGCGAGCTCACGGCCGCCATGCGTGAGCTCGGCGTCGAGGACTTCCGTCAGCTCGGTGGCGCCGGCCGGTACCAGGACTCCGGGATGATGGGCCTCGCCGACAACGACGACCCCGCCTGCTTCTGGCAGGCCGACGTCGACGAGGCGGCGGCCCACCTGGTCGAGGTGATCCGCGAGGTACGCCCGCAGGTCCTCGTCACCTACGACGAGAACGGCGGGTACGGCCACCCCGACCACATCCAGGCACACCGCGTCGCCATGCGCGCGGTCGAGCTCGCCGCCGACGCGGGCATCGCGGTCGCCAAGGTCTACTGGAACCGGGTGCCCCGCTCCCTCGCCGAGGACGCCTTCGCGCAGCTTGAGCGGGACCTGCCCGGCCTTCCCCTCACCAAGGCCGCGGTCGTCGACGACGTACCGGGCGTGGTCGAGGACGAACACATCACCGCCGAGATCGACGGCACCGCGTACGCCGCCGCCAAGGCCGCCGCGATGCGCGCGCACGCCACGCAGATCACGGTGACCGAGCCGTACTTCCTGCTCTCCAACGAACTCGCGCAGCCTCTCTTCACGACCGAGTACTACGAGTTGGTACGTGGCGAGCGGGCGTCCGGCTCACGGGAGAACGACCTTTTCGCCGGTGTCGAGGAGACGTCATGAGCGACCGGACGACTTCCCCGCTGGCCCAGCCCCTGCGGCGGCCCTCCGTCGGACGGGTCGCCGCCCACGTCGGGCTGTTCGTGCTCGGCGCGCTGGTCGGAGTGGCCGGGGCGCTCGTGCAGTCGGGCTGGTTCCCGGGCGGGCTGCTGCTCGCGCTCGTCGCCGAGGCCGGGCTCTGCCTGGGCGGGGCGCGGGCCACCGGCAGCCGGGCCGGGGCCGTCGCGCCCGCCGGTGGCTGGATGCTCGCGGTCATCCTGCTCACCGCCAGCCGCCCGGAAGGCGACTTCGTCTTCGCCGCGGGCAGCGGGTCGTATCTGTTCCTGCTCGGCGGGATGGCTGTGGCTGTGATCTGCGCCACGCTTGCCCAGGGGCGGCAACCGGGCGGTGATGGCGTCCGACTTGGCAAGTGACGTACCACTTCGCCACACGCACTGCGTGGGAGTCCGGTGATGGTTTCCCCGGCGGTCGTGGGATACGCGCCAGAAGTGGCCAGTATGGTGGTGCGCGCCGCCGAGTCGCCCGAGAGAGGTCGTAACGCGGGCGGCGGAGCCAACCGGGAGAACCTGCCTTGAGTCGTGAAACTGACAGTCCGTCCTCCGGGCCCAACGGGCGCGGCGGAGCCGCATACCCCTCGGGCACGCCGCCGTACGGGACGCCCACGGCTTCCGACGGCGGCCCGGACGCGGGCCGTTCGGCCGCGCAGCCGGAGGAACGCAAGACCGAGACCACGCTGACCACCCGGATCCGGATCAACATCCCCGGATCCCGCCCCATTCCGCCGGTCGTCATGCGCCAGACCGTCACCGGGACCGAGGCCGAGGGTGCCGACGACGGCCCGGACGCCGAGGCGTCGGTGCCGGGCGCCGCCCCGCCCACGGGCACCACCGAGTCTCCCGCCGACGCCGGCCCGCCCGGCGACGAGAAGGCGAGCGACTGGTTCGCGCCCCGCAAGTCCGGCCCGGCCAAGGGCAGTCCGGGCGGCGACTCCACCAACGGGGCCGGTCTGCCGGGCGGTTCGGGTCCGGCCGGTGCCGGTGCCGGTGCCGGTGCCGGTGGCGCCGCCGCGGGTGCGGGTGCGCCCGGCGGTACGCGTCCCGGCGGCGCCCGTCCCGGTGGCGTGGTCGGCTCCATGAGCGTGCGGGGAGGCTCCCGGCCCGGCGGTGCGAGCGGCACCGGGACCGGTGGCTCCCGCCCGGGCGGTACGAACGGCTCGGGGCTTCCCGGTGGTGCCACCGGCGGCCCTGTCGCCCCCGGGCACGGCGGCGGCACCGGTTCCTTCGACGTGACCGAGGCGCTGTCCGCGGGCGGCCCCCCGCCCGGCGGCTCCCGCCCCGGTCCGGGCCGCGACGACCTGCCGTACTTCTCGGACAACGGCAACGGCCAGAACGGCGGCAACACTCAGAACGGCAATGGCCAGAACGGCCAGAGCGCTCTGAGCGGTTACGACAATGACCTGAGCGGCTACGGCGGCCAGAGCGGTCCGAACGGACCAAGCCCCTACGGCGGCCAGAGCGGCCCGGGCGGCCCCAGCGGCTTCAACGGCCCGAACGGTCCCGGCGGTCCTGGCGGCCCCGGCCCGCAGGGCCCCGCGGGTCCGACCGGCGGCCCGGTCACCGGCGACGGTTCGCTGGTACCACCCGTCGGAGGGGGACCCGACACCCTCGGCGGCTCCTACGACTTCAACGGACCCGACGGCCTCGGCGGCTCCGGAACCCCCGGTGGACCCGGTGGCCCGGCCGGTCCTCCTGGGACCCGCGGCCCGGGCGGGCCCGGTGGCCCCGGTTCCCCGTCCGGCCCTTCCGGGGGCCGTGGACCGGGCGGCCCTGGCGGCCCCGGCTCTCCCTATGGCCCCTCCGGCCCCGGTGGCCCGGGTGGGCCAGGCGGACCTGGCGGCCCTGGTTCCCCCTCCGGTCCTTCCGGGGGCCGTGGACCGGGTGGCCCTGGCGGTCCCGGCTCTCCCTCCGGCCCCGGTGGCCCCGGCCCCGGTGGCCCCGGTGTGGCGCAGGCCTTCGGCGGTCCTGGAGGTCCCGGAGGCCCGGGCGGTTCCCCCGCCCTCGGAGGCCCCGCCGGACCCGGCAGCGCCCCCCACGCCGGCCGCGGCCCCGCCGGTGGTCTCAGTGACGACACCGCGATCCTCACGCCGCAGAAGCCGGCCCCCGAACCCGGCGGCCACGGCTACGGCGGCGCCGCCGACAACGTCTCCGGGCACACCGTCACCAGCGGTATCCCCGTCGTGCCGTCGGACCGCAACGGGACCTTCCCCCCGGGCGCCCGCACCGACGCCCCGGCCCCGCCCGCCCCGAAGCCCGAGTCCGGCAAGTCGGCGGCGGCCAAGAAGCCCAAGAAGAAGGGCCGCAACAAGCCGGCGCTCCTCGGCGGCCTCCTGATCGTCGTCGCGGCCGGTGCCTACGGCGCCGGGCTCCTGATGAACAGCTCCGACGTGCCCAAGGGCACCACCGTGCTCGGCGTCGACATCGGCGGCGGCACCCGGGACGACGCCGTCGAGAAGCTCAACGAGGCCTTCGACGGCCGGGTGAACAAGGACCTGAAGCTCACCGTCGACGGCAAGACCGTCACGCTCAAGCCGGAACAGGCCGGGCTCCAGTTCGACATGGCGGCCACCGTCAGCGGGGCGGCGAACAGCGACTACAACCCGGTCTCCGTGATCGGCTCGCTGTTCGGCAACCACCGGGTCGTCGACCCGGTGATGCCGGTCGACGAGGAGAAACTGCAGGCCGAACTCCAGGACACCGCCGGCGGCACCGGCTCGGCGACCGACGGCACGATCGAGTTCAAGTCCGGCAAGGCCGTCGCCGTGTACGGCAAGGCGGGCAAGGGCGTCGACGTGGCCAAGTCGACCGCGGCGGTCGAGGAGGCCTACCGGACCCAGGTGGAGACCGGTACGGCCCCCGCGGTGGCGCTCGCGACCACCACCAAGCAGCCGACGGTCTCGAACGCCGAGGTCGACCGGATGATGAAGGAGTTCGCCGAGCCGGCGATGTCCGAGCTCGCTACGGTGCAGACCGACGCGTCTCACAGCATCAACTTCGGCTCCGTGTCACTGCCGAAGATCCTCGGCTTCAAGGCCGTCAACGGCAAGCTCGTGGAGACGTACGACCTCGACGCACTCAAGGAGGCGTACGGCACCACCTTCGCGGGCGTGAAGATCGACGGCGCGAGCGGCAAGCGGGACGTCCTGCCGCAGGACGTCGCCTCCGCGCTGGGCAAGGCCCTGCGTGGCAAGACGACGGCGGAGCGCACCGTGGTCATCGACACCACCCCGAACTAGCGGGGCGCGGTCACGACGAGGGGGCACCCGGCAGCACGCCGGGTGCCCCCTCGTCGTGGCGGCAGGGGACCGCCGTATGACAGCGCCCCGGTGAGGACCGCAAGGGAAAGGGCCGGCGCCGCGTCAGCGGCCGTCCGGCGAGAGTCAGTTCAACATCGCTCGCGCCGCATGGGCCTGCTGTCGCACCCGGGCCGCGGCAGGCTCGTCCACCGCCCCCACCACCTCGGCATACGCCTCCAACTCGGCGGCCCCGTCGACGAAGTCACCCCGCTGCACGAGCAACTGCGCCCGCTCGTACCGCAACCGGGCGGGATGCGAAGGCAACAGCAACGACAACTCCACCGCCCACAACGACACATCCGACCGCTCAGGGCGGGCCGCGGCCCATGCCCTGATGTTGTTCAGGATCCGCAGCACAAGCTCCAAAGGCTCCGCGGGGCCGAGCATCGACGGCTGCAGCGAGGCTCCCGTCGCCCCCGCCACCATCAACTCGGCGTCGCCCCCGGTCAACACCCGCCCCCCGTCGAACGGGTCGGCGAGAACCTGTTCGTCCGGCGGTCCGAAGCCGACGACGAAGTGTCCGGGCAGGGCGACCCCGTAGACCGGTGCTCCCGCCCGCCGCGCCACCTCCATCCACACCACGGACAGCAGGATCGGCAGCCCGCGCCGCCGCCGCAGCACCTCGTGCAGCAGCGAGGACTCCAGCCGCTGGTAGTCGGCGGGGGCGCCGCGGAAGCCACACCGGTCCCCGAGCAGCTCGCGCAGCGACACCGCCCAGGAGCGCGGCCCGCCGGGCCGGAACGGCAGCTGTCCGGCCAGCCGGTCCAGCTCGATCTGCGCGGCGTCCAGGCCCGCCTCGTCGAGCGCCCCGTCCGCCTCCGCGCCCACCAGCAGACACAGCATGGACAGGTCGGGCCGCTCGGAGCGGGCTTCCTGGGCGAACCGGCGGCGCAGTTCGGCGGAGCGTTCGGGGGGCGGGGGGTAGGGGGGACGCATAGCTGGCTCGTGCCCTTTCACGGCGATCGCTACCGGTCGTTCGCTACCGTTCGTTGTCGGCACCCGTGGGGGCGCGGTAGTGGTGGTACGCATGATGCGCCGCGAAGCCCATCCCGGCGTACATCGCCCGCGCACCGGCGTTGTCCGCCTCGACCTGGAGCCACGCCGCCGAGGCGCCCTCGTCGAGGGCCCGCCGGGCGAGCGCGGCCATCACGGCGGAGGCCAGCCCCCGCCGCCGCAGCGCGGGATCCACCTCGACGGCGGCGAAACCGGCCCACCGCCCGTCGACGACACACCGTCCGATGGCGGCGGGCGCGTCGGCACCGGGAACCGTGGCGAACCACACGGAAGGCCCGCTCCCCAGCACCTTCAGGGCCACCTCACTCATCCCCTTGCGCTGATACCGGGCCAGCCAGGCATCGTCCGCCTCCCGGGACAGCACCACCGAGGTGTCCTCCGCGCGGTCGGCGAGCGGAGCCAGTGCCCCGATCCACAGCTCGGCGGTCACCTCCCGGGTCCAGCCCCGCTGCTCCAGCTCCGCGCACAGCAGCTCCTGCGTGCCCTCGGCGCCGGTGGCGGTCTGGACGTAGGCGGGCAGCCCGCGGTCGCCGTACCAGCGTCGTACGGCCGTCAGGGCCGCGTCGAGCGGCATGCCGGGGTCGCCGAGCGGCAGTACCGAGTTGGCCCGGCGCGTGAACCCGGCGGCGGCCCGCAGCTCCCACTCGCCCAGACGCCGGCTCTCCACCGGCCGCCAGGCCCGGGAGGCGACCTGTGCGAGCTCCTCGTACGAGGCCGCCGGACCCCGTCGGCGGGCCGGGGCGGGCGGCACGACCTTGCCCGCGACCAGCGAGGATTCCGGAATCCGGACACTCTCCCCGTCCCGTCGTGTGATCAGCAGCACACCGTTGTCCCATGATGTGAGAACACCCACCGTGTCGGTGAACTTCTCACCGGTCACACCAGGTTCGCCCAGGCGCCGTACGGACACCCGTTTACCCACGTCAGCAGCGCTGATGCGGACCACGAGACGTCCGGTCGGAGATATTTCCACAGGTCGGTCCACCCCTCCTGTTCGGATCATGCCCAGGAACGGAGATACTAGGGGCGGGCATCGACGACGCCGCGCTCCCGCGCGCCAGGCGGCGGAGCCTGAGGAGGCCCGCCAGCGCCCTATCGAGGAGGAACGACAGCGTGACCTACGTCATCGCGCAGCCTTGTGTCGACGTCAAGGACAAGGCGTGCATCGAGGAGTGCCCGGTCGACTGCATCTACGAGGGCCAGCGGTCCTTGTACATCCACCCGGACGAATGCGTCGACTGTGGTGCCTGTGAGCCGGTCTGCCCGGTCGAGGCGATCTTCTACGAGGACGACACTCCGGAGGAGTGGAAGGACTACTACAAGGCGAACGTCGAGTTCTTCGACGAACTCGGCTCTCCCGGCGGTGCCAGCAAGCTGGGGCTGATCGAGCGCGACCACCCCTTCATCGCCGCGCTGCCGCCGCAGAACGGCTGAGAGCGGCCCGCGTCACCAGCGCCGCCTCGGTCCCGTACGGCCTGATCGCCTTGATCATGACCGTCGTACGGGACCGAGGCGTTTGCCGTACCAGAAAGTGAGCCAGACCCGTGTCCGCAGTCTCCGACCGTCTCCCCACCTTCCCCTGGGACAAGCTGGCGCCGTACAAGGCGACGGCAGCGGCGCATCCGGACGGCATCGTCGACCTGTCCGTCGGCACGCCGGTCGACCCGGTCCCCGAGCTGATCCAGAAAGCGCTCATCGCCGCGGCCGACTCGCCGGGCTACCCGACCGTCTGGGGCACGCCCGAGCTGCGCGACGCGATCACGGGCTGGCTGGAGCGCCGCCTCGGCGCCCGCGAGGTCACCCACCGCCACGTCCTGCCGATCGTCGGCTCCAAGGAACTCGTCGCCTGGCTCCCGACCCAGCTGGGTCTCGGCCCCGGCGACCGGGTCGCGTACCCGCGGCTGGCCTACCCGACCTACGAGGTCGGCGCGCGCCTGGCCCGCGCCGCGTACGAGGTCTACGACGACCCGGCCGACCTGGACCCGGCCGGCCTGAAGCTGCTCTGGCTGAACTCGCCGTCCAACCCCACCGGCAAGGTCCTGTCGAAGGCCGATCTGACCCGGATCGTCGCCTGGGCCCGCGAGCACGGTGTCCTGCTCTTCTCCGACGAGTGCTACCTGGAGCTGGGCTGGGAGGCCGACCCGGTCTCCGTCCTGCACCCCGACGTGAACGGCGGCTCGTACGACGGCATCGTCGCCGTCCACTCGCTGTCCAAGCGCTCCAACCTGGCCGGCTACCGCGCCGCGTTCCTGGCGGGCGACCCGGCCGTCCTGGCCCCGCTGCTGGAGATCCGCAAGCACGGCGGCATGATGACGTCCGCGCCCACGCAGGCAGCGGTGGTGGCGGCCCTGGGCGACGACACCCACGTCCGCGAGCAGCGCGAACGCTACGCGGCCCGCCGGACGGTCCTGCGCGAGGCGCTGGTGGGTCACGGCTTCCGCATCGAGCACAGCGAGGCCAGCCTCTACCTCTGGGCCACCCGCGACGAGTCCTGCTGGACCACGGTCGCCCACCTGTCCGACCTCGGCATCCTCGTCGCCCCGGGCGACTTCTACGGCGAGGCCGGCGAGAACTTCGTCCGCGTGGCGCTCACGGCCACGGACGAGCGGGTGCGGGCGGCCGCGGAACGACTGTCGTAACAGGCAGACAGGCAGACAGGCAGAGCGAGCGGACAGGCCAAACGGACACAGCGACGGGGCCCGGGAAACTTCCCGGGCCCCGTCGCCGGTTCCAGCCGAGTGCCTAGCCGAGCGGCAGGCCACCCTTCGCCGGCAGCGAGTCGGCCGCCGGCAGTCCACCCTTGGTGAGGGAGTCCGTGGGCAGCCCGCCCTTCGTCGCCGTCGACGTGGTGTCACCGAGGACGCCCTCGGCGGAGCCCGCCGCGTCGCCCGCGGTCTTCTGGGCGGTGGGCGCCGCCTTCTTCACGGCCTTCTTCACGGCCTTGCCGCCGGTCTTGCCCGCGGTGTCGGTCACGTTCTTGGTCGCATCGTCGACGGTGTTGTCGACGCCCGCCCCGTCCAGGGCGGTCAGCCCGCCGAGGTTCGGGGTGGCCGGCAGCTCGGGGGCCGCACTGGCGGAGCCGGCCGCACCGACCCCGGCAGCCGCTCCCGCAGCGACGAGCAGCGCGGCACGGGCGATCCGTCGGGTCAGGGGGAGGGACATGTTGCTCCTTTGACGGAAGGGAAAGATGAGTGTCCGGACCTGCCCGGCAGTCGACCGACTGGCTGTCGATCGGCTGTTGATCTCCGGGCTCGGACGCAGTGACTACCGCTCGAAGCCCGGGAAGGTTGCGGCGAGCCGACGTAAAGAGTTGGTAATGCGTCGCATTATCGGCTGCGGATAAAAACGGGCAAAAAGTGCCCGGTCCGAAAGTGTGCCGAATCCTTACAGCCCTTTGTTCGCAAGGGTTTCGACGGATACGGGGGCGACGCGACGAAAACCTGCGCACACCCAGGCCCGGGCCCGTCGGACGTAACCCTTCCGAGTGATCGCCCGTACTACTGCGCAGTGACGATGTGGACCGCGCCCGTGGCCCGCTCCGCGCCTTGGGCGCCCTTCCTACCGGCGGCGCGCCATTGGCTGTCCGTGTTCCCGGCCGTCCACTGCCGCCCGGCGTACGAGACCCGTTCGATGTGCAGCGCGGAGGCGTTGGCCACGGCCCAGTGCGCCAGCTGCCAGCCGCGCTGCCCAAGGCTGCGACCGGAGCCGGAGCCCGTCTCGGTCACCGGCAGCGTGACGGTCCGCCCGCCGTCTCCGGTCCCGCTCACGGAGGGCCTCGGCGTGGGAGTCGCCTCGGCGCCCACCTCGGCCGAGGCCGGCTCCAGCACGTCCCGCCCGAAGTCCCGCACGAGCGCCGTGCGCACCGCGTTGCCCCCCGCGGCCTGCGTCGCGGCCGGACGGCCCTCGCAGGTCAGCGTGGCCGGCGACTGCCCGGTGAGGGCGGCGGCGAGCAGCGTGGCGTCCGGTTCGTGCTTGGCGTACGCGGTCGGATAGCCGCTGCGCTGCACCTTCTGCGCGGCGACGGTCAGCGGCAGCTTCGTGTAGTCGGGCACCTTGGCCAGGTGCTTGTAGAAGACGTCCGCCGCGTACGTCGGGTCCAGGATCTCCTTCGGCGTGCCCCAGCCCTGCGAGGGCCGCTGCTGGAACAGGCCGAGCGAGTCGCGGTCGCCGTGGCCGATGTTGCGCAGCGCCGACTCCTGGAGCGCGGTGGCGAGCGCGATCGTCACGGCCCGTTCGGGCATCCCGCGCCCGGTGCCGACGGCCGCGATGGTCGCCGCGTTCACCGCCTGCTCGGGCGTGAACTCGTACGTGGCTCCGTCGCTCTTGCCCGAGACGACCTTGCAGCCGGGTGTGCCCGCTCCTCCGGTGAGGTACTGCACCACGAGGTAACCGGCGACGGCACACATGACCACCAGGGCCGCTCCGAAACGGAAGAGGCGGCCGCGACGCTTGGGAGTGGGGGACAGCTCTGGCACGCGCCACAAGATACTGGAGAGTACTGTGCGGCTGCGCCGGGTGCGGAAAGTCTGTGCGAAGCACCAGCGCGTTAGGGTCGACAGATGGCCGACACCTCACTTGACCTGACGCTGGACGCAGCGAAGCTCACCGCGCAGCTCGTCGACATCCCCTCCGAGAGCGGCTCCGAGAAGCCCCTCGCGGACGCGATCGAGATCGCCCTGCGCGCCCTGCCCCACCTGACGGTCGACCGGTACGGCAACAACGTCGTCGCCCGCACGAACCTGGGCCGCGCCGAACGCGTCATTCTCGCCGGGCACATCGACACCGTCCCGATCGCGGACAACGTCCCCTCCCGGCTCGACGACGACGGCTACCTGTGGGGCTGCGGCACCTGTGACATGAAGTCCGGGGTGGCCGTGCAGCTGCGCATCGCGGCGACGGTCCCGGCCCCGAACCGCGACCTCACCTTCGTCTTCTACGACAACGAAGAGGTCGCCGCACACCTCAACGGTCTGAAGCATGTGGCCGCGGCCCACCCCGAGTGGCTGGAGGGCGACTTCGCGGTCCTGCTGGAGCCGACGAACAACCAGGTCGAGGGCGGCTGTCAGGGCACGCTGAGGGTGTTCCTGAAGTTCAAGGGGACGCGGGCGCACTCCGCGCGCGCGTGGATGGGCTCCAACGCGATCCACGCCGCCTCCGCGGCCCTCGCCAAGCTCGCCGCGTACGAGCCGCGCAAGCCCGTCGTGGACGGCCTCCAGTTCCACGAGGGCCTCAACGCCGTGGGCATCGAGGGCGGCGTCGCCACCAACGTCATCCCCGACGCCTGCACGCTCGTCGTCAACTTCCGCTACGCGCCCGACCGCAGCGAGGCGGAGGCGGAGGCCTTCGTCCGGGACTACTTCGCGGACTGCGGCGTCGACGAGTTCGTCGTCGACGACCACACCGGCGGCGCCCGCCCCGGCCTCACCCACCCGGCCGCGCAGGCCTTCATGGCCGCCGTCGGCGGCGAGGCCCGCCCCAAGTTCGGCTGGACGGACGTGGCCCGTTTCAGCGCCCTCGGGGTACCCGCGGTGAACTACAGCCCCGGCGAGCCGCTCCTCGCCCACAAGGTGGACGAGAAGGTGAAGGCGTCGCTCATCCCGAAGGCGGAGGAGCGTCTGCGGTCGTGGCTGACGGCATGAGGGGGCGCGTGCGGCCGTGAGCGTGCTTGGCGGCGCTTCATGGCGGACATGCTCACGTCCCCCGTCCGTAACCCACGTAGATCTACGCTGAGGTGGAAAGACGGCAAGCGGAGGGAGCGCACATGGCTACTGGCAACCCCGAGGGCAAGAAGCAGCCACCGGAGGAGCAGCGCCTGGGACCCGTCCTCCGAAGGCGGGAACAGGTCCAGGCCAGCACCACCGACCAGCGCCTGCTGGACGCGGGCGGCCCCTCGGACTGGGTCCACACCGACCCGTGGCGCGTCCTGCGCATCCAGTCGGAGTTCATCGAGGGCTTCGGCACGCTCGCCGAACTCCCGCCCGCGATCAGCGTGTTCGGCTCCGCGCGGACGCCCGCCGACTCGCCGGAGTACGAGGCGGGGGTGCGGCTCGGTCGCGGCCTGGTGGAAGCGGGCTTCGCGGTGATCACCGGGGGCGGCCCCGGGGCGATGGAAGCCGCCAACAAGGGCGCCTGCGAGGCGAAGGGCATCTCCGTCGGCCTGGGCATCGAGCTGCCCTTCGAGCAGGGACTCAACCCATACGTGGACATCGGCCTCAACTTCCGCTACTTCTTCGTCCGCAAGATGATGTTCGTGAAGTACGCCCAGGGGTTCGTGGTCCTGCCGGGCGGCCTCGGCACGCTGGACGAGCTGTTCGAGGCGCTGACCCTGGTCCAGACCCAGAAGGTCACCCGCTTCCCGATCGTCCTCTTCGGCACGGAGTACTGGGGCGGGCTGGTGGACTGGCTGAAGAACACGCTGATCGCGCAGGGCAAGGCCTCGGAGAAGGACCTGCTCCTGTTCCACCTCACGGACGACGTGGACGAGGCGGTGGCGTTGGTGTCGAAGGAGGCGGGCCGCTAGCGGGCACCTCTTCGCCCCCGCCGCCCCTTCCCTTTTCCCGTCCCCGGGGGCCGCGCCCCCAGACCCCCACGTCGCGCTGAAAATTCAGCCCCTCCGGCGTTTGAGGAGCGGGGTCCGGGGCGGAGCCCCAGAAGGACGGGAACGGGAAGGGGCGGCGGGGGCGACGAAAAACCCTACGCCAGCCCCCGCCGCGCCACCGCCGGCGCCCGGTGTCCCGCGATCGACGCCACCATGTCCAGCACCTGCCGGGTCTCGGCGACCTCGTGCACCCGGTACACCTGGGCACCGAGCCACGCGGACACGGCCGTCGTGGCCAGCGTCCCCACCACCCGCTCCTTCACGGGCCTGTCCAAGGTCTCGCCCACGAAGTCCTTGTTGGACAGCGACACCAGCACCGGCCACCCGGTGTCGACCATCTCCCCGAGCCGCCGCGTCGCCTCCAGACTGTGCCGCGTGTTCTTCCCGAAGTCGTGCCCGGGATCGATCAGCACGGACTCCCGGGGCACGCCGAGCGACACCGCCCGTTCGGCCAGGCCCACGGTCACCCGAAGGATGTCCGCCATGACGTCGTCGTACGTCACCCGATGCGGCCGCGTACGAGGCTCGGCACCGCCGGCGTGTGTGCACACCAGTCCCACCCCGTACCGCGCGGCGACCTCCGCCAGCCCCGGGTCCACCCCGCCCCACGCGTCGTTCAGCAGATCCGCACCCGCCTCGCAGACGGCCTCGCCGACCTCCGCCCGCCAGGTGTCCACGCTGATGACGACGTCGGGGAAGCGCCGCCGGACCTCCGCCACGAAGCCGACCGTCCGCCGCGCCTCTTCCCGGGCCGTCACCTCTTCGCCCGGCCCCGCCTTGACCCCGCCGATGTCGACGACGGCCGCGCCCTCCGCCACCGCCTGCTCCACGCGCGCCAGCGCCGGTTCGTCGCGGAAGGTGGCTCCCTGGTCGTAGAAGGAGTCCGGGGTCCGGTTCACGATCGCCATGATCACCGGCTCGTGCGCGCCGAATTCACGCCTGCCCAGCCTGAGCATCCCCTGTGACCTCTCCTCGTACGTCCTGGTCTTCGGCGTCTGTGGCCGCCTGCGACCCTAACTGTCAGACTCGCATGGCACGATCGGACCCTGACACATTCGACGCCGACGCCCAGCACGTCGGCACGGATCATGGGGACCTCAGCGATGGTTATGTTCTTGTTCCTGGTCATCGCGCTGGCCGTGGTGGTCGCCGCGGTGACGCTCGCCGTCGTGGGCGGCGGCGAGGGCGGCGGCCCGCTGCCGGAGGCCGCTCCGGAGCGCCTGCAGGACCCGCTGCCCCCGGACCGCCCGGTGAACCGCGCGGACATCGAGACCCTGCGCTTCCCGCTGGCCGCCCGCGGCTACCGCATGGCGGACGTCGACGACGCGCTGGGCCGCCTCGGCGCGGAGCTCGCGGAGCGGGACGCCCGGATCGCCGACCTGGAGTCCGCGCTGGCCGGCGCGCAGGCCGCCGCGAGCCACGTCTCCATGGACAAGCCCGCGCAGGAGGACCGGCCGTGAGCGAGAGCGCCGCCCTGGCCGGTCCGGACGGCGCGCCGCGCTGCCCCTGGGCGCTGTCGGCCGCGGAGTACGTGACCTACCACGACGAGGAGTGGGGCCGCCCGGTCCACGGCGACGACGCGCTCTTCGAACGGCTCAGCCTGGAGGCCTTCCAGTCCGGCCTGTCCTGGATCACGATCCTGCGCCGCCGCCCCACCTTCCGTACCGCCTTCGCCGACTTCGAGATCGCGAAGGTCGCCGCCTTCACGGACGACGACCGCGCGCGCCTGCTCGCCGACCCGGGCATCATCCGCAACCGCGCCAAGGTCGACGCGACACTCGCCAACGCGCGCGTGCTGGCCGACTGGACCCCGGGCGAACTGGACGACCTGATCTGGTCCCACGCCCCCGACCCGGCCGCCCGCCCGGCCCCGAAGACCCTCTCCGACGTCCCCGCGGTCACCCCCGAGTCGACCGCCCTGTCGAAGGCCCTCAAGAAGCGCGGCCTGCGTTTCGTCGGACCGACGACGGCGTACGCGCTGATGCAGGCGTGCGGGCTGGTCGACGACCACTTGGAGGAGTGCGTGGCGAGACGGGGCTGAGCTTGCCCCCGCCCCGCACCCTCCGTGCCGCCGATCAGCGGCCCAGGTACTTCGGCTTCTCCTTGTTCACGAACGCCTGCACCGCGATCGCGTGGTCCTCGGAGGAGCCTGCCCGGGTCTGCAGCTCGTCCTCCTTCTCCAGGGTCTCGGCCAGGGAGTGGGACAGCCCGTAGGCCATCGCCTCCTTGATCGCCCCGTACGCCACGGTCGGCCCCTCGGCCAGCGCCCGCGCCACCTTCTCCGCCTCGGCCCGCAGGTCGGCCGACGGTACGACCCGGTTGGCGATGCCCAGCTCGTACGCCTCCTGTGCCGTGATGCTGCGCGGGAAGAGCAGCAGGTCGGCCGCCCGGCCCGGGCCGATCACGCGGGGCAGCGTCCAGGAGATGCCGGAGTCGGCGGTCAGTGCCACGCCCGCGAACGACGTGTTGAAGGCCGCCGTGTCCGCCACCACCCGGTAGTCCGCGGCCAGCGCGAACCCGAACCCGGCCCCGGCCGCGACGCCGTTCACCCCGGCCACCACGGGCTTGCGCATCTCCGTCAGCGCCCGCGCGATGGGGTTGTAGTGCTCCCGGACCGTGCTCATGGTCTGCCCGGTCCCGGCCTCGCGGTCGGAGGCCAGCAGCCCGATGTGCTCCTTGAGGTCCTGCCCCACGCAGAACGCCCGTTCCCCGGCGGCCGTCAGCAGCACCGCCCGTACGGCCTCGTCGGCCGACGCGGCCTGGACCGCGTCCCGCAAGGCGACCTTGGTGGCGATGTTCAGCGCGTTCATCGCCTCAGGGCGGTTCAGCACGATCGTCGCGAGTCCGTCGCTCACCTCGTACAGCACGGTGTCGGCCATGGCATGTCCCCTCCGGTCCGCGGCTCGGACGTACTCGTCGGTACGTCCCTGTGTCCGAAGGACAGCATGGCGGAGATCACCGTCCGGGGACCGGACCGGACGTGTGACCTGCGTCAAAGATTTCGGGACCACTTCCGCCCGGCGGATGTCCGTGCGGCGGCGCAGTATCGCAGTCACATCGCCGAATTGAGTGGTTTTGCTCGCGCGCGTTGCCCAAGCGATGCCGACTGATGTTGGTCATCGGGTCCTGAGATGCGGGATAATGGCCTGGAAGCAATGTGTTCGATGCCGGTGTCGTGCGTCCCACCCCGGGACAAGCGTGCCCTCCAGGGCCGTCGGCTTTGACGATGAGCTGGTTTCAGGAAGGGGAACGAGCATGGCGGCCATGAAGCCGCGGACGGGCGATGGCCCGCTCGAGGTGACCAAGGAGGGGCGGGGCATTGTCATGCGCGTTCCGCTCGAAGGCGGCGGGCGGCTCGTCGTCGAGCTGACCCCCGATGAGGCCGACGCGCTCGGTGACGCCCTCAAGAAGGTCGTCGGCTGACGCGGAACGCGACCATACCCTTTCGGCAACCCCGGTACCGCCTGCGGTACCGGGGTTGCGGTCTTTCGTCCCCGGTGCCGTCCTCGTCGCCGTCTCGACGTCGATCTCGAACGGTCAGCGCTTGACCGCGCAGAGCAGCCCGTCACCCACTGGGAGCAGTGACGGCACGAGCTCCTGGCTCTCGCGCACCGCGCGCAGCAGCTCCCGCAGCCGCAGGACCTCCGTGGGCTGCGGGCCCGAGTCGACCGTCCGGCCGTTGGCGAAGACGCCCTCGAAGACGACCAGGCCACCGGGGCGCAGCAGGCGCAACGATTCAGCGAGGTAGTCCATGACCTCCTGCCGGTCGCCGTCGCAGAAGACCAGGTCGTAGCCGGCGTCCGCGAGCCGGGGCAGGACGTCCAGGGCGCGGCCCGGGATGAAGCGGGCCCGGTTGCTGGCGAAACCGCTGGCGCGGAAGGCCTGGCGGGCGAACTGCTGGTGTTCCGGCTCGGGGTCGACCGTGGTCAGCACACCGTCCGGACGCATTCCGTGCAGCAGGTGGATCCCCGACACGCCGGTGCCGGTTCCGATCTCCGCGACCGCCTTGGCCTCCACGGTGGCAGCGAGCAACCCGAGCGCCGCGCCCGTGCCGGGCGACACCGAGCGCAGCCCCGCCTCGCGGGCCCGGTCACGGGCCCAGCGCAGGGTTTCGTCCTCGGCGACATAGGCGTCGGCGAACGCCCAGCTCGTCTGCCGGTTGCCGGTAATGACCCTCTCCTGTCCCCGTGGTTGCCTGGGCGTGACTGTATCCGTTGGCGTCGGGAACCCGCAGATGGGACCGGGCGTTTAGAGGGGTGGGAGACAGGGCGGGGGGACACAGTTGGATCACGACGACGAGCAGGCGCTCGAGCAACTGCTGACGCAGCCGCACGAGCCGTATCAGCACAGATCAATTTCTCGTAAAACCGCTTATCCGGAGCTAACGGGCGAGGTGGCTATGGTAGGGGCTCCACTGGACACCACCAGAGCCGACAGGGGAGGTGCGGCTGCACCTGTGGATCGCGGAGGAGTGCTGCGGCGCTTCCTCGGATCGGCGGGCAGGCCGAAATCCGTGAACGACACCGCTGCTGACCACAGTCACGCCGCCGAGTACGCCCAGACCGCGACCTTCTCCACCGACGCGGACGGGCAGGCGTGGACTCCGCCCACCTGGGAGGAGATCGTCAGCACGCACAGCGGCCGGGTGTACCGGCTCGCCTACCGTCTGACGGGCAACCAGCACGACGCCGAGGACCTCACCCAGGAGGTCTTCGTCCGCGTCTTCCGCTCGCTGTCGACCTACACGCCCGGCACCTTCGAGGGCTGGCTGCACCGCATCACCACCAACCTCTTCCTGGACATGGTCCGCCGCAAGCAGCGCATCCGCTTCGACGCCCTCGGCGAGGACGCGGCCGAGCGGCTGCCCAGCCGCGAGCCGTCGCCGCAGCAGGTCTTCAACGACGCGCACTTCGACGCCGACGTCCAGCAGGCCCTCGACACCCTCGCCCCCGAGTTCCGCGCCGCGGTCGTCCTGTGCGACATCGAAGGACTGTCGTACGAGGAGATCGCCGCGACCCTGGGCGTCAAGCTCGGCACGGTCCGGTCCCGGATCCACCGCGGCCGTTCCCAGCTGCGCAAGGCCCTCGCGCACCGCTCGCCGGAGGCCCGGGCCCAGCGCCGTTCCTTCATGGCCCGTGTTCCGGCGCTGGGGGGAGGGGGCGCGACCGCGTGAGTGGATCACGGCCTACCCCGTCCGAACAGCATCTGGGAGACCGACTCGCCGCCCTTGTGGACGGAGAGCTCGGTCATGAGTCGCGCGACCGTGTCCTCGCGCACCTGGCCACCTGTGCCAAGTGCAAGGCCGAGGCCGACGCACAGCGCCGACTGAAGAACGTCTTCGCGGAGGCGGCACCCCCGCCCCCCTCCGAAAGCTTCCTGGCCCGCCTCCAGGGTCTTCCCGCGGGAGGCGACGCCGACGGTGGCGACGACTCGCCGTTCGGTGGCTCGGGCTTCCCCGGCCAACTGGCCGGACGACCCGGGTCCACCGGGGTCTTCGGCCTGAAACGCGGCGAGCGGTTCGCGTTCGACTACATGCCGGCCCGCCCGCACGCCTCGGTGCTTCCGCCCTCCCCGGCGAACCGCGGCTTCCGCATCCACGACGTCAGCCGTCACGAGGCCGAGCGGTCGGCATCACGCGGGCTGCGGTTCGCGTTCGTCGCCGCCGGGGCGGTGTCCCTGGCCGCGATCGCGCTGGGCGGGGTCGCCACGGTGACGCCGGGCGACACCGCCGCGGACGCGCGCGGCGGTTCCGGCACCGGCAGCAATGTGACACCGGCCCGCACGCAGGGCACGGGAGCGGCCACGTCGCCCGACAGCCAGCGGCGCCGTGGGCTCGGCCCGCTGCTCGCCCAGGGGCAGAGCCAGGGCTCGCTCGGTGACACCCCGGTCGCCCCGACCGAGGTCTCGGCACCGTTGCTGCCCGGGGGACAGGTTCCCGCGGTGGACCGGCTGCAGGAGGGCGTCCACTCGCTGGCCGCACCCGTCATGGCCGGTGCGGCCGCCATGTCCCCTCTGATACGTCCGCTCAGCGCGACCCCGCCGCTCGACCTCACCGCGTGGTCCGCGACCCCGGACCTGCTCGCCACCCCCGGCCTCCTCGCCGCGACCGTCCCCGACTCGACCCCCTCCCCCTCGGCGTCCTCCGCCTCCCCCCGCTGACTCGCCGGCCCCTCCCGGCCGACGCCCGCCTGACCTGCCCCTGCGCGGCGGCTCGGGAACCTGGTTGAATCCAGGGAGTCGTACGTTCGGCGCGTGGGGGCCGCAAGGCGGAGCCCGAGCTGTGGGGAGAGCATGAACGAGGGGAAGCCCGCGAGGGCGAAGTGGTGGAGTCGTCCTCGACCGCAGGACCTCGCGGACGCGGCGGAGGCGCCCGGTCCGGTTGCGGACGCGGTGCCGGGCGACGCCGGGACCGGCGTCCGCGGTGCCGGCTCCGACGGTGACTTCGAACTGAGGGCTCCGGACCAGAGGCCCGATACCGGGGGCGATTTCGAGCTGGCACGACCCAGTGGGGTGGCCACGGTGCCGGAAGGGGAAGCGGTGGTGGTCGCGTCCGGCGTCGACCGCGGGACCGGGGCCGGCGCCGAGCAAGCCCTCGTATCGGTGGCAGGTCGCCCCGGCCGGCCGGAAGCCGAGACGGACCTTGCCGTGGCGCCGACCGTGGCGCCGACCTCCGAGCAGCCCCCTGTGCCCGCTGCCGAGCGTCCCCGCCCCCTGCACGACCCCGACCCCTACAGCACCCCGCCCTACGGAGAGCCGGGCCCCTGGGCACCCGCACCGCCCGTACAACATCCGGCGACCCCGCCGCCGCACGGCACGTCCGCACCGGCGCCGACACGGCAACCCGGCCCATACGTCCCGGCCACGGGTTCCGACGGGCCGACCGCGGTCTCCGACGTCCCTGCTTCGGGCCCGCTCGCCCCGACGTCGACCCCGCCCGCGAACCCACACGCCGTGCCGTCACCGGCCTCCAGCACGCAGGCAGCCCCTGTCGTCCCGGCTGCGCCCGGCGTGGTGCCGGGAGTTCCCCCCGCCCTTCCACCCGCCGCGGGGCCCTCAGTGGTCCCGCAGAGCCCCGCGCAGGGTGCGTCCACCCCTTGGCAGAACTACGACCCCTGGGCCCCGCTCCCCGCCGCGCCCCTCCAGCAGAACGGCGCGGCCGTCCTCACCGAGGAGCAGCAGCGCAGGCGCGTGAAGAGGGTGCTCGTGGGTGGTGCCGTGCTGTTGGCGCTCGTGTCCGGGGGCGTCGGTGGTGTCGTAGGGACGTATCTGGAGCGCAACGGCGGCCTCGGTGCTGTCGAGCTGCCCCAGGCCGAGGCGGAGTCGGCGGGGCGGGCTCCGGACAGCGTGGCGGGAATCGCCTCGCGGGCGCTGCCCAGTGTGGTGACCCTGCATGTGAGCGGGTCCGACGAATCCGGTACCGGTACCGGATTCGTGCTCGACGACCGCGGTCACATCCTCACCAACAACCACGTCGTCGAACCCGCCGCCGACGACGGCGAGATAACCGTGACCTTCCACAGTGGTGACACCGCCAAGGCCACCGTCGTCGGCAGGGACAGCGGCTATGACCTCGCCGTCGTCAAGGTCAGCGGGGTGAGGGGCCTCAAGCCCCTGACCCTCGGCAACTCCGACGACGTCCAGGTCGGCGACCCCGTCGTCGCCATCGGCGCCCCCTTCGACCTGGCGGGCACCGTCACCTCCGGCATCATCAGCGCCAAGGAGCGGCCCATCACGGCCGGCGGCGAGAGCGGGGACGGGAGCGACGTGTCGTATGTCGACGCCCTGCAGACCGACGCGCCCATCAACCCCGGCAACTCCGGCGGGCCCCTCCTCGACGCGCGGGCCCGTGTGATCGGCATCAACTCCGCCATCCGGTCCGCCGACAGCGGCTCCGCCCCGGACGGCGGCCAGGCCGGCTCGATAGGCCTCGGGTTCGCCATACCGGTCAACCAGGGCAAGCGTGTCGCCGAGGAGCTGATCAACACCGGCAAGGCGACCCACCCGGTGATCGGCGTCACCCTCGACATGGACTACGCCGGTGACGGCGCCCGCGTCGGTACGAAGGGAGGCGACGGCGGCCCCGCGGTCACCGTCGACGGCCCCGGCGACCGGGCCGGCATCGAGGCCGGCGACGTCATCACCGAGGTCGACGGCCAGCGCGTCCACTCCGGCGACGAGCTCATCGTCAAGACCCGCGCCCACCGCCCGGGCGACCGCCTCGAACTCACCGTGGAGCGCGACGGCAAGGAGAGGACGATCTCGCTCGTCCTCGGATCCTCCGACGGCGGCTGAGACTCACACGAACATCACAGAAGAGGGCCCGTAATGGCCTGATCAGTGGCCCCACAAGGCAAACAACCCGGAAAACCCCACACGTACCGCACTCGGAGGGCTCGGGACAGTACCCGTCTCGCGGGATCGCCGGGTACCGTGGACTCGGCCCGGACCACGGAAGACCGCACAGACCACCGAGGGCCGAGGGCCGAGGACATCGCAAGGAGCGACAGGTGTTCAATGACATAGGACCGCTCGAGCTGATCACGCTCGTTGTCCTCGCCGTGCTCGTCTTCGGTCCGGACAAGCTTCCGAAGGTCATCCAGGACGTCACGCGGACCATCCGCAAGATCCGGGAGTTCTCGGAGAGCGCCAAGCAGGACATCCGCAGCGAACTGGGCCCGGAGTTCAAGGACTTCGAGTTCGAGGACCTCAACCCCAAGGCGTTCATCCGCAAGCAGCTGGACAACGACGAACTGGGGCTCAAGGAGATCCGCAACGGCTTCGACCTGAAGAAGGAGATGGCCGAGGTCACGGACGCGGTCCACAGCCGCGACAGCGACTCGTCGTCGTCCTCTTCGTCGTCCGGCTCCTCCGGCGGCACCCTCGACATGACGAAGAAGCCCGAGACGCCCGAAGCGCGCCCGCCGTACGACGCGGACGCCACCTGAGCCGTACGCCCGGGCGCACGCTCCACCGTACGTGACGCGTTTCATACTCCTCAGGGACCTCTCACGGCCTGAACGTGCCTCCTGGGCGACCCACGCGCCGGGCGGCTTCCCGGCTGCTCGGAGCAGTGTGGCTATGCTGCCGAGTTGTTGTGCGGAGCGGACGAGTACGCCCGAAGGGGGGCGGGCCGTTCGTTCCGACGAGAGCGAGGAGGCGTCCGGGCACATGGAGACGACGAGTCGGGCAGTCGGGCAGGCGTCGGCCGCGGAGGGTGGACAACAGGTCCCCTCCGCCCGGCGCACGGTCGACGGCTACCTGCTGGCGCCCTTCCCGTGGTACGGCCTCGACGAGGCCTTCACGGGACCGCGCTGGCTGATGCAGGTCGGTACGGCGGCCGACGGAGCCGTCGAGCACGGTTCCATCGGACACGGCGACGAGCCCTCCGTACGGAACGAGTCCTCGCAGGACAAGGAGAAGTTCGCGGTGGTGGTCACCGTCGCGGCCAATCCCGTGCGGCGCAGCGGCGACGGCACCGGCGTCCTGGAGGCCACGTCGGTGTCCTCGGCTGCCTGGCTGGCGGGGGTGGGGCTGCTGTCCTTCACCTGGCCGGGCCAGATGGACCACAGTCTGCGTGACGACTGGCTGGACCAGCAGACCGAGACGGCGTGGGCCCTCGCGGACGACCTGGACGGCGACGACTGGTCGACGCTGTCCCTGCCCGTGGACGGCGTTCCGACGCCCTTCCACTACCGGGAGTCCGAGTTCGGCTGGGTGCTGGCCGGGTCGACTCAGCAGGGGGTGCACGTGGGGGCGTACGGGAGAGGCATGAGCGCGTACGGGCTCGGCTTCGCCATGATCAAGGACATCACCGACTACGCGTGACAAACGCCTACGCATGACAAACGCCTACGCGTGAAAAAGGGGCGCCGGTGGTATTCGGCGCCCCTTCGTCGTAGGGGTTGTGCGCGTCGGCGGCCGCGCGCGGGGCGTTCTAGAACTTGTTCCTCGGCGTGATCCCCAAGGACAGTCCCGAAAGACCCCGCTGCCGTCCTCCCAGCTTCCCCGCGATCGCCCGCAGGGCCGCGCCCGCCGGGGAGTCCGGGTCGGTCAGGACGACCGGCTTGCCCTCGTCGCCGCCCTCGCGGAGGCGGACGTCGATGGGGATGCTGCCGAGGACCGGCACCGAGGCGCCCGTCGTGCGGGTCAGGCCGTCGGCGACCGACTGGCCGCCGCCCGTGCCGAAGACGTCGACCATCTCGCCGCAGTGCGGGCACGGGAGGCCGGACATGTTCTCCACCACGCCGACGATCTTCTGGTGGGTCTGGACGGCGATGGAGCCCGCCCGCTCGGCCACCTCGGCCGCCGCCTGCTGAGGCGTCGTCACGACCAGGATCTCGGCGTTCGGGACCAGCTGGGCCACGGAGATGGCGATGTCGCCCGTGCCGGGCGGGAGATCGAGCAGCAGCACGTCCAGGTCGCCCCAGTACACGTCCGCCAGGAACTGCTGCAGGGCGCGGTGGAGCATCGGGCCGCGCCAGACGACCGGGGCGTTGCCGGGGGTGAACATGCCGATCGAGATGACCTTCACGCCGTGCGCCGACGGCGGCATGATCATGTTCTCGACCTGGGTGGGACGGCCGTCGGCGCCCAGCATGCGCGGCACGCTGTGGCCGTAGATGTCGGCGTCCACGACACCGACCTTCAGCCCGTCCGCCGCCATCGCCGCCGCCAGGTTGACGGTCACCGAGGACTTGCCGACGCCGCCCTTGCCGGAGGCCACCGCGTACACGCGGGTCAGCGAGCCCGGCTTGGCGAAGGGGACCTCGCGCTCGGTCTGGCCACCGCGCAGCGCGGTCGCCAGTTCCTTGCGCTGTTCGTCGCTCATGACGTCGAGTTCGACGTCGACGCGGGTGACGCCCTCGACCGCCGAGACCGCGTCCGTCACGCGCTGTGTGATCGTCTCGCGCATGGGACAGCCGGAGACCGTCAGGTACACCGCGACCGCGACCGCTCCGTCCGCGCCGATCTCCACGGACTTGACCATCCCCAGTTCGGTGATGGGTCGGTTGATCTCGGGGTCGTTCACCGTCGCCAGTGCTTCACGCACCGCGTCTTCCGTAGCCATAAGGACGATGGTACGGCGCCCGGCGGGGGCTCCGGAAAGCCCCGTCACCGGTCGTCTACGTCACGTACCCGCGACCGTTCTGCCGGGAATACGACATGGCCGTCGTGCCGCTCGTCCAGTTCCTTCACCAGGTCCTGCAGTTCGGAGCGGATCCAGTCGCGGGTCGCCACCTCGCCGAGGCCGATCCGGAGCGAGGCGATCTCGCGGGTCAGGTACTCGGTGTCGGCGATGGACCGCTCGCTCGCCTTGCGGTCCTGTTCCAGGTTGACGCGGTCACGGTCGTCCTGCCGGTTCTGCGCGAGCAGGATCAACGGGGCCGCGTAGGAGGCCTGGAGCGACAGCATCAGCGTCAGGAAGATGAACGGATAGTTGTCGAAGCGCAGGTCACGGGGCGCGAAGATGTTCCACAGCACCCACATGATGATGACGATCGTCATCCAGACGATGAACCGCCCGGTGCCCAGGAAGCGCGCGATGCGCTCCGACAGCCGCCCGAAGGCCTCCGGGTCCCACTCGGGCAGGAGCCGGCGCCTGGGCGGGCGGGGCTGGTCGAGCCGGGGGCGGGAGCGGGTCGTGGCGGTCGCGCCCGCCAGGGTGCGCTCGCGGGCGGCCTCGCGGGTGCTCTCGCGCTCAGGAGCCATGAGGGGCCACCTCCTCGTCCTCGTTCTCGTCCTCGTCGAGGTGGAACTCGGTCTCCCGCCAGTCGTCGGGCAGCATGTGGTCCAGTACGTCGTCCACGGTCACCGCGCCCAGCAGCGACCCGGCCTCGTCCACGACGGGCGCCGCGACCATGTCGTACGTCGCGAAGAACCCGGCGACCAGGGGCAGCGCCGCGTCCGGGGCCAGGGACTGCAGGTCGTCGTCGATGATCGAACTGACCAGCGTGTACGGAGGGTCGCGCAGCAGGCGCTGGAAGTGGACCGTGCCGAGGTACTTGCCGGTCGGGGTCTCGTCGGGCGGCCGGCAGACGTAGACCTGGGCGGCGAGGGCGGGGGACAGGTCGGGGTTGCGGACGCGGGCGAGGGCGTCGGCGACGGTCGCGTCGGGCCGCAGCACGATCGGTTCGGTCGTCATCAGACCGCCGGCCGTGTGCTCCTCGTAGGCCAGCAGGCGCCGCATGTCCGCCGCGTCGGCGGGCTTCATCAGGCTCAGCAGCCGCTCCTGGTCACCCTTGGGCAGCTCGGAGAGCAGGTCGGCCGCGTCGTCCGGGTCCATCGCCTCCAGGACGTCGGCGGCCCGCTCCTCCTTCAGCTTGCCGAGGATCTCGATCTGGTCGTCCTCCGGCAGCTCTTCGAGGACGTCGGCCAGGCGGTCGTCGTCGAGGGCGGCGGCGACTTCGGCGCGCCGCTTGGGGGAGAGGTGGTGCAGGACGTTGGCGAGGTCGGCCGGGCGCAGTTGCTCGAAGGTGGCGAGGAGGCTCTCGGCGCCCTGTCCGTGCTCCTCCAGGGAGAAGCCGGTGACGGCGGACCACTCGACGGTCAGGGTCTCGCCCTTCCGCCGGAAGGCGCCGCCCTTGCCGCCCTTGCGGACGAAGACACGGTCGATCTCCCAGTCCCGGCGGGCCGGCAACTGCTGCACCGCCACGTCCAGGACCGTGACCTCCTCGCGGGTCTCGGCGAGTGTGACGCGCCGGTCGAGGAGTTCCCCGAAGACGAGCCGCTCGGTGGGCCGTTGTTCGAAGCGGCGGACGTTGAGCACGCCGGTGGTGATGACCTGGCCGGACTCGATGCCGGTCACGCGGGTGATGGGCAGGAAGATGCGGCGGCGGGTGGCGAGTTCGACGACCAGGCCGAGCAGGCGTGGCGGCCGCCGTCCGACGCGCAGCATGACGACCAGGTCGCGCAGGCGGCCGACCTGGTCGCCTGCCGGGTCGAAGACGGCGACGTCGGCGAGATGCGAGACGAAGATCCGGGGGGCGCCCGCTGCCATGGCTGTGCTTCCTTTTCGTGCGGGGTTCGTACGGGGTTGCGTCCTGGGCCGCTGGGTGGGTCTCTTTTCCGAATTGCCCGCTCGGGTGGGCTTCAGGCTAGCCCGTCCCGATCGGATACGCGCTGGTGAGGCGTCCGGACGGACTGGCTCCACCGGGGGCCCGGGGCCCCGGTACGCTGCCGTACGCCGCTGAAGGACCCTTGTCAGAAAGGCAGCCCCACCTGTGACTGCGATTCCCCGGCGCCGTACCCGCAGGGCCGCCCTGGCAGGCGCGTTGTGCGCCCTCGTCGTGACGGGGACCGGCCTGACGGGATGCGGTGAGGACCCGGACGCGGGGACCAACGGCGTCGGCAAGCTGCCGGCCGACCAGATCCAGTCCAAGACGCGTACCGCGGCCGGGTCGGCCGCGGCGGTCCACCTCTCGGGGAACGTGGTCGCCAGTGGGCGGACGTACAAGCTCGACATGCGCCTGAAGTCCGACGGCGGCTCCGGCTCGGTCACTTCCGAGGACGCGACCTTCCACCTGCTGCGGATAGGCGAGCAGCTCTTCCTCAAGGCGGACGCCGGCTTCTGGACCGACGCGGACGGCAAGGGGGACGGCTCCGACGCGGACGCGGCGGCGGCCGACAAGCTCGACGGCAAGTACGTGAAGGTGCCGCAGGGCGACCCCTCGTACAAGAAGTTCAGCGGCTTCACGGACATGGACGTCCTCCTCGACGGTCTGCTGACGCTGCACGGCACGCTCGGGACGGACGGCCACCACGAGCAGGCGGGTGTGCGCACCATCCGCATCGCCGGCGACGACGGCTCCGGCGGCACGCTGGACGTCTCCCTGGAGGGCAAGCCGTATCCGCTCCGCCTGGTACGGGCGGGCGGTGCCGGGACCCTGACCTTCTCGGCCTGGGGCAAGACCTTCGCCCTGACGGAGCCGGACAAGGACGAGACGGTGGACTACGGCAAGAAGCTGCCGACGTCCTGACGGCTAGCGTCGCTTGCGGCGCTTCAGCAGCAGTCGCGGCAGCGCCGCGGGAACCGGCTCACGCGTGGTCGCCGACGTCGGCAGCGGAGCCTGGGCCAAGTCCCCGTCGGGCAGCGGGGACGTCGTGCCGGTCGGCTCCAGGCGGAGTACCCGGCATTCGCGGGCCCACCGCTCCGTCATGGCCTCGCCGTCCGGGGCGTTCAGCCGTTTGCCCTTGAGCTCAGCGACCGCCGCTTCCCACTCGGGCGACCGGGACGTCAGCTCCACGACCGTCGCCGCCCAGGAGACCAGCCGGCCGCCCTTGTCCTTGCTGCGGACCGTGACCTGGGCCGTGGTCCTGTCGGCCAGCCCGGGCAGCGGCTGTTCGCCGGGCCCGTCGCCGATCAGACAGGCCGCGCCCTCGTGCCACACGTGCCACAGCGCGCGGGCCGGGCCGTCGGGGCCCTCGACCCAGATGAGACCGGACTTCTTCGTGGCCTCCTCGACGAGGGCCTGGTCGAGCAGCTCGCTAGTCATGGGCTCAGCCTATCCAGGGGTCCTCAGAGCCAGCCGTTGCGCTTGAGGGTGCGGTGGATGCCCACACAGAGGGCCACCGTGACCGACATGATCACCGGGTAGCCGTACCTCCAGTGCAGCTCCGGCATGTGGTCGAAGTTCATGCCGTACACACCGCACACCATCGTCGGTACGGCGATGATCGCGGCCCACGAGGTGATCTTCCGCATGTCCTCGTTCTGCGCGACGGACGCCTGCGCGAGGTTGGCCTGGAGGATCGAGTTGAGCAGTTCGTCGAAGCCGAGGACCTGCTCCTGGACGCGGGCCAGGTGGTCGGCGACGTCCCGGAAGTACTTCTGGATGTCCGGGTCGATCAGCCGCATCGGGCGCTCGCTCAGCAGCTGCATCGGGCGCAGCAGCGGCGAGACGGCCCGCTTGAACTCCAGCACCTCACGCTTGAGTTGGTAGATCCCCGCCGAGTCCACACCGCGCGAGACGCCGCCCCGGCGGCCCGGCGAGAAGACCTCGGTCTCCACCTCGTCGATGTCGTCCTGCACCGCGTCCGCGACCGCGATGTAGCCGTCGACGACATGGTCGGCGATCGCGTGCAGTACCGCCGAGGGGCCCTTGGCGAGCAGCTCGGGGTCGTCCTGGAGCCGGTGACGCAGTGCCCTGAGCGAGCCCTGGCCGCCGTGCCGGACGGTGATGAAGAAGTCACGGCCGGTGAAACACATGACCTCGCCGGTCTCGACGACCTCGCTGTTGGCGGTGACCCGGTCGTGCTCGACGTAGTGGATGGTCTTGAACACGGTGAACAGGGAGTCGTCGTAGCGCTCCAGCTTGGGGCGCTGGTGGGCCTGCACCGCGTCCTCCACGGCCAGCGGGTGCAGCCCGAACTCGCCCGCGATACCCGAGAATTCGGCCTCGGTCGGCTCGTGCAGCCCGATCCACACGAAGCCCCCGTCGCGGCGCACCAGGCGCATCGCCTCGTTGGGGCTGAGCGGCTTCGGCAGCTCGACGCGGGCGCCGTCGCGGTAGACGGCGCAGTCGACGACGGCGGACGGGGTCGAAGGGTCGCGGGTGGTGTCGTAGACGCTGCTGCTGTCCTTGCGCAGGGAGACGCGGGACGGGCGGACGACGGCGCGCAGGTCGCGGATCATCGACATGGCAGGCTCCTTCGTGACAGGCAACGAAAGGCCGCCGAGGCGGTTGGAACTGCCCGGAATGGGGACGTCCTGACTGCGGATGTTTGGCACGTCCACAAAGCGGGGAGCACCGCACCGTCGCGGTGGCGAGCTTCGCTACTGATTCAGCTACTGCCGTGAAACAGGCAGTTCGGACAGATCAGGTAAAACGAAACGAAGCGCTCTTCCGCGGTGAAGCGAGTGCGAGAGGTGGCGGCCAGCCAGAGCCAGAGCAGCTACATCAGCGGCGGGAAGAGCGGGTGCTACTGCACGGTCGACTTCGGTCCATTGCAGCCCCACCTCCTCCGGCCGGTCCCTCGTAAGGGAGTTCCTTCGGCGTCGGGGCTTGACCGCGACGCTTTAGCGTGCTGCCCCGAACCACCGGGCCAGAGTACCAGTCGACCGAAGTGTCAAGGCGCTGCTTTGCCCGGTACTGACGAGTTCTATGCTCGCGGCATGGCTGATGTTCTTCCTCTGGTCGAGGCCCGGTTGCGCAGCGCGCTGGGCGAGCCGGACGCGCGCGCGGCGGTCACCTTCCTCGGCACGGACCGCATCGAGGTGCTGCGTTTCCAGGACACCGGCCCGGAGGGCGGTGTCGTCCGCTACGCCACGCTCGGCATGTCCGCGCAGCCCATGGCCGACCCCACCGCGGTGCTCGCCGACCCGGTCAAGGGCCCGCGCGCCGAGCTGGTCCTTTCGGTACGAAGTGGTCTCGCCGAAACCGGCAAGGTGCTCCGTCCGCTCGCCGTCCTGGCCGCTTCCCCGCAGGTCGAGGGCGTGGTCGTGGCCCCCGGCGCCTCCCTCGACGTCGGTGAGCCGCTGTGGCCGGGCGCCCCGTTCACCTCGGTCCTGGTCGGTGAGCCGGGCGGCCTGGTCGAGGACCTGGAACTCGACGAGCCCCTGGACCCCGTACGGTTCCTGCCGCTGTTCCCGATGACGCCGAACGAGGCGGCCTGGAAGCGGGTGCACGGCGCGCAGGCCCTCCAGGAGCGCTGGCTGACGAACGGGACGGACCTCCGGGATCCGTCCCGGAAGTCCGTCCCGCTGGAGTGAGCGATCTCACCAACCGGTGGCTGAAAAGCGTCAGTTGACTCAAGGGTTCAGCCGGCGAAGACGGTGACCCCGTCCTCGGTCGCGTGCCTCGGCTCCAGCTCCTCGGCCTCGTGCGCGAGCGCCTTCCGTCGTACGACGACCACGAGCGCGCCCAGGACCGCCGTCACGGCCGCGACGACGAACGGCATGTGGATGTCGCTCCACTCCTCGATCTTCGGCGCGAAGTAGGGCGCGGCGGCGGCCGCGAACCAGCGTACGAAGTTGTAGCCGGCGCTCGCCACCGGCCGCGGGGCGTCCGACACTCCGAGCGCCAGCTCCGTGTACACGGTGTTGTTCACGCCGATGAAGGCGCCGGACAGGATCGTGCAGACGATGGCGGCCGTGTGGTTGCCGTATCCGAGGGCGAGCACGTCGACCGCGAGCAGCACGAGTGAACCGCCGAGCACCTTCAGCGAGCCGAACCGCTCCTGCATGCGGGGCGCCACGATCACGGAGAAGACGGCGAGCAGCACACCCCAGGCGAAGAACACGGCACCCGACTTGTACGGGGTCATGTCCAGCACGAACGGGGTGAAGGCCAGCACGGTGAAGAACGTGTAGTTGTAGAAGAACGCCGACACCGCCGCCGACGCCAGGCCGCCGTGGCCCAGTGCCTTGACCGGGTCGAGCAGTGAGGTCTTCCTGGCCGGCTTCGGCTGCTCCTTCAGGAACGCCGTGATGCACAGGAAGCCGATCGCCATCAGGAACGCGGTGCCGAAGAAGGGGTAGCGCCAGCTGGCGTCACCGAGCAGCGCGCCCAGCAGGGGCCCGCACGCCATGCCCAGGCCGAGGGCGGACTCGTACAGCAGGATCGCTGCCGCGCTGCCGCCGGCCGCCGCGCCGACGATGACCGCGAGGGCCGTCGAGACGAACAGCGCGTTGCCCAGACCCCAGCCGGCCCGGAAGCCGACGAGTTCGGCGACCGAGTTCGAGGTGCCCGACAGGGCCGCGAAGAGGACGACCAGGGCGAGGCCGAGCAGCAGGGTCCTGCGGCCGCCGATGCGGCTGGAGATGAAGCCGGTGACCAGCATCGCGATCGCGGTGATCAGGAAGTACGAGGTGAAGAGCAGCGACACTTGGCCGGCGGTGGCGTCCAGGCCCGAGGCGATGGACGGCAGGATCGGGTCGACGAGTCCGATGCCCATGAAGGCGACGACGGACGCGCCGGCGGTCGCCCAGACAGCCTTGGGCTGTCGCAGGATGCCACCGGCTCCCGCGTCGAAGGGATCCTTGGGGTCTCCCATCGTGTTCTCCCATCACGGCGAAGATAGTTGGTATATGCACATAGTAAGTTAGCTCGGCTAAATAATGCAAGCTACATGCAACTCTCGCCGGTGGGGCACTTCCGCCCGGACGGGTGATCAGTCCTTGACGTGGGGGAGCGAGGGTAGGACCGTGGGGCCCTATGAGGGGCGAACCCAGTTGCCCGAAGTGTGGTGGCCGGGTCAGGGCTCCCGGACTCTTCGTCGATACCTGGCAGTGCGATGCGCACGGCACCGTGCACCCGGTGCAGCCCGTGATCCCGCCCAGCGTCGAGGCCCTCGAAGTCGTGGTGCACCGCACGCAGGTACCGGTGTGGATCCCGTGGCCGCTGCCCGTCGGCTGGCTGTTCACCGGCGTGGCCTGCGCCGGTGACGACCGCAGCGGCGGCCGTGCCACGGCCGTGGCGTGCTCCGGACCCGGACCGCTCGGCGGCATGGGCGAACTGATCCTGGTGGCCGAGGAGCTCGGCGTCGGCCTCGGCGCGCGGTACGCGGGCATCGACGGCCCCGACCCGGGACCGTACATGAGCGTCGAGAAGCCACCCCAGGCCAAGGTCCTCGCCGCCGGCCGCCCGACCCCGCTGTGGCACGTGGCCGGCGCCCCGGACGACCGCGCGGTCTTCGCGGGCGAGGCGCTCGGGCTGTGGGTGTGGGCGGTCGTGTGGCCCGAGCAGTCCGGGCTGCTGATGTACGACGAGTTGGTGCTGACGGATCTGCGGGACGCGGGGGCCGAGGTGGAACTCGTGCCGTGCGGGGCGCTGTCGCCGCGCCTGCTCGAACCCTAGGGGCCCGCTGGGACCGGCCTGGGTGGTTGTGTAGGGGGCTCTGTGCACTTACGGGTGTGACAGGGAGCTCGAAAATCCGGTTATCCTTGAGCTCCTCACCGTCCCGTCATCGCTTGGAGTCCGCGTCGTGCGCATCGACCTGCACACCCACTCCACGGCCTCCGACGGTACGGACACCCCGGCCGGGCTGGTACGCAACGCCGCCGCGGCCGGCCTGGACGTGGTCGCTCTGACCGACCACGACACCACCCGCGGACACGCCGAGGCGATCGCGGCGCTGCCGGAGGGGCTCACGCTGGTCACCGGCGCCGAGCTGTCCTGCCGGGTAGACGGCGTCTCCATGCACATGCTGGCCTACCTCTTCGACCCCGAGGAACCGGCCCTGCTCGCCGAGCGCGAGCTGGTGCGGGACGACCGGGTGCCGCGGGCGCGGGGCATGGTCGCCAGGCTCCAGGAGCTGGGCGTGCCGGTGACCTGGGAGCAGGTGGCGCGCATCGCGGGTGACGGCTCGGTCGGACGCCCGCATGTCGCGACCGCCCTGGTCGAGCTCGGTGTCGTGCCGACCGTGAACGACGCCTTCACGGTGGACTGGCTGGCCGACGGCGGCCGGGCCCACGTGGCGAAGCACGAGACCGACCCCTTCGAGGCGATCCGGCTGATCAAGGGCGCGGGCGGCGTCGCCGTGTTCGCCCACCCGGGCGCGAGCAAGCGCGGGCGCACGGTCCCGGAGTCCGCGATCGCCGAGCTGGCCACGGCCGGGCTCGACGGCATCGAGGTCGACCACATGGACCACGACCCGGACACCCGGGCACGGCTGCGCGGCCTCGCCAAGGAGCTCGGGCTGCTCACGACGGGGTCCAGCGACTACCACGGCAGCCGGAAGACGTGCGTGCTCGGCGAGTACGTGACGGATCCCGAGGTGTACGGGGAGATCACGCGACGGGCGACGGGCGCGTTCCCGGTGCCGGGAGCCGGCGGGGCCTGAGGGTTCACGTTCCTCGGTCCTCGCGCACTTCGCGCCCGCACCTCGCGGTCCTCACGCAGCTGGTGCACTTCGCGTCTCCACGCACCTCGCGGTCCTTTCGCACCTGGTGCACTGGCGATCCAGGTCCTCACGGTCCTGATCCGCACGCCCCATCCGTTCGTCGCTCAGCAAGGCCCTCATGTTCGACCTCGCCGTCTTCGGCTCCCTGTTCCTCACCCTCTTCGTCATCATGGATCCCCCCGGGATCACTCCGATCTTCCTGGCACTGACCTCCGGGCGCCCCGGCAAGGTGCAGAAGCGGATGGCGTTCCAGGCCGTCTGCGTGGCCGGCGGCGTGATCACCGTCTTCGGGCTGCTCGGGCACCAGATCCTCGACTACCTGCACGTGTCCGTGCCCGCGCTGATGATCGCGGGCGGGCTGCTGCTCCTGCTGATCGCGCTGGATCTGCTCACCGGCAAGACGGACGAGCCGAAGCAGACCAAGGACGTCAACGTCGCGCTCGTACCGCTGGGCATGCCGCTGCTGGCCGGGCCGGGTGCGATCGTGTCGGTCATCCTCGCCGTGCAGAAGGCCGACAGCGTCGCCACGCAGGTGTCGGTGTGGACGGCGATCCTCGCCATCCACGTCGTCCTGTGGGTGGTGATGCGGTACTCGCTGCTGATCATCCGGGTCATCAAGGACGGCGGCGTGGTCCTGGTGACACGGCTCGCGGGCATGATGCTCTCCGCGATCGCCGTGCAGCAGATCATCAACGGGATCACCCAGGTCATCCAGGCAAGCTGAGGGCACGGGTCCTGTCGCGTCCTGCCGGTCCGCTCCCGCCGGGTACGCGCAGAGCCCCCGTACGGCGTCGATGCCGTACGGGGGCTCTGAAACGTGTAAGGGGATCCCGGGGGTTACGAGGCCGAGGTCTCGGCCGGCCGGATCCACAGCCGCTGGCCGATCGCGGCAGCCTGCTGAACGATACGGTTGACGGAGGCGGCGTCCACGACGGTGCTGTCCACGGCCGTGCCGTCGACATCGTCGAGTCGCATGATTTCGAAGCGCATTGGCTTCTCCCTTCGTCTGGTCATCCTCCTGCGGAGAACTACTTCTGTTGCGTCTTGTGGCGTGGTGCCATCTGTACGTAGTCAACGGGATGCGTGTTACAAACATTCCCTACGCTAAAGAAATTTTTCGAACAGCTAATTACTGACCGGTAAGCCACGTGGACGGGACTGACCGGGACCAGTTGTGTTCACAGCGTGACCGCCGGGACAATGGAGGCGATGAACGACGACCTCGCGGCCCTCAGCGCCCGCATCGACCGCACCAACGAGCTGCTCCAGCGCATGCTCGCCGAGGTGGCGAAGACGCCCTCGACCCATGCGATCTTCGTCGACGCGGGATACCTGTACGCGGCCGCGGGACGCCTCGTCTCCGGGACGGAGGACCGCCGCGCCTTCGATCTGGACGCCGAAGGGCTCATCGAGGCGCTCATCGACAAGGCCCGCACGATCTTCGCGGACAGCCGGCTGCTGCGGGTCTACTGGTACGACGGCGCCAGACGCCGCATCCACACCGGAGAGCAGCAGTCCATCGCCGAACTCCCGGACGTCAAGGTCCGGTTGGGCAACCTGAACGCGAACAACCAGCAAAAGGGCGTCGACTCCCTCATCCGCTCCGACCTGGAATCCCTCGCCCGCCACCGCGCCATCAGCGACGCGGCGCTCCTCGGTGGTGACGAGGACCTGGTCTCGGCCGTCGAGGCGGCCCAGGGCTACGGCGCCCGCGTCCACCTCTGGGGCATCGAGGCGCCGGAGGGCCGCAACCAGGCCGAGCCCCTGCTCTGGGAGGTCGACAGCCAGCGCACGTTTGACCTCGACTTCTTCAAGCCGTACGTGTCACGCCGCACAGCCCCCGCCTACGAGCCGACGGCGTCCCGCCCCACCCGCGAGGCCGTCCGCTTCGTCGGCGCGCAGATCGCCGCGAAGTGGCTGGCGGCGAGGGGCCGCGAATCGCTGGTGGAACTGCTGCCGGGCCATCCCTATCTGCCCGGCTCGGTGGACCAGGACCTCCTGGTGGAGGCGGAGGGCCTTCTCCAGTACTCGCTGCGCGGCCAGCCCGACCTCAGACGCGCCCTGCGGGACGGCTTCTGGGAGCACCTGCAGGCGCAGTACTAGCCCGAACCGGTACCAGTACAGCCCGAAGCAGTGCCGGCCCGAAGCAGTGCCGGCCCCAATCGGGTCGGCCCTGGTGTTCAGCGGTCAGGCCGTGAGGGGCTGGACGCCGTCCCAGAAGTCCGCGAGGGCGCGGGCGGTCGGGAGGGGCCGGTCGGTGTTCGGGGAATGCTCGGCGCCCGGGATGACCGTCCGCCGCGCCCTCAGCCGTACGGCCATGTCGTCCAGCAGCGCCACCGGCCACGTGTCGTCGTGGGCGCCGGACAGGACGTGCACCGGGAGTGCGACGGCGGCGAGTTCCGCGACCCGGTTCGGCTCGGTGCACAACTGGCGTCCGGTGGCGCGGAGTTGGGCGGGCTTGTGGCCCAGCCAGCGGCGGCGCAGCTGCTCGGTGCCGCCGATGCCCCGGGCCGGTCCGCCGACCTCCTCCGGAGGTCCCATGGCCAGGATGGCCTCCCACACCTCGGCCATGCCCATCACGGCGAGCGCGTCCCGCAACAGTTTCACGCGCTGCTGCTGGGAGTCGGAGATCTGAGCCGGTCCGGAGGCGACCAGGGTGAGGGAGCGGAACGGGGAGTGGTCGAGCAGTACTGCGGCGCGGGCGATCTGCCCGCCGAGAGAGTGCCCGAGCAGATGCAGGGGGCCCTCGAGGGTGCCGGCCTGGGCGAGCACGTCCCGCGCCAACTCGTCCTGCGCGTAGGCGGTTTCGTCCTCCTCGGGCCCGTCCGACTCGAACTGACCCCGTCCGTCCACGGCCACGACACGGTACCCACGCTCCGCGAGCGGCTCGTGCAGCAGCGTGAAGTCCTCCTTGCTCCCCGTGAAACCGGGCAGCATCAGCACGGTGCCCCTCGGCTCGACACCGGAGGGCACGAGCGAATCGACGACGGCGAAGTCACCGCGCCGGGTGCGCAGGGGGTAGGCGCGGGAGTTGGGGGGTGCGGCGAAGGAGGCTTGGCTGCTCACGGGGGGAGGGTATCGGGTCGGGTCCCGCCGCCGGACCCCGGTGAGGGCCGCCAACGCCGACGGCCCGGTCCACACGAGGTGAACCGGGCCGTCGGGCGGGAGATCAGCTCTCCGTGGGCTCCGTGGCCACCGCGGCCTTACGAGCCCGGCGCCGAGGCGCGGCCACCGGCTCCGCGGCGGCCTGGGCCGGGATGGCGGCGGCCACCGCGGGCTCCGCGGCCTTGCGGGTGCGACGACGAGGCTTGGCCTCCACACCGTCCGCCGCGTCCTCGGCAGGTTCGGCCACAGCGGCGGCGGTCTTGCGCGTACGACGGGGCTTGACCTCAGCCGCCACCTCGACCGTGTCACCCTCAACTGCCTTGGCGGCGGCGGTCTTGCGCGTACGACGCGGCTTGGCCTCCACTGCCTCGGCGGTGTCGAGGGCGGTCTCCGCCGGAGCCGCGGCGGCGGTCTTGCGCGTGCGGCGCGGCTTGGTCGCCGTGCCCTCGGCGGTGTCGACCGCTGCCTCGGCGGGGGCGGCGGCCTTGCGCGTACGGCGGGGCTTGACCTCGGCCGGCTCCGCCTCCGGGGCCGTCTGCGCCGGGATCTCGACGGCGGCGGCGGGCTCGGCGGCGGCGGTCTTGCGCGTACGGCGACGCGGCTTGGCCTCCACTGCCTCGACGGTGTCGAGGGCGGCCTCGGCCGGAGCCACGGCCGCCGTCTTGCGCGTACGACGGCGAGGCTTGGCCTCTGCCGCCTCTGCCGCCTCTGGTGCTTCGGCTTCCGGAGTGCCGGTCCCCTCGGCCGTGTCGACCGCGACCTCGGCCGCAGCCGTGGCCTTGCGGGTACGCCGGCGCGGCGCGGCGGCGGGAACCTCGGCCTGCGGGGCCTCGGGGGTCACCGGGGCCTTTGTCACCGTCTCCGGCGTCGTGGACCCGGCCGTGTCGACCGCGTTCTCCGCGGACCTACGGGTACGGCGGCGGCGCGGCTTCGCCACCGTCTCGGCGGTGTCGAGGGCAGCCGTGCCCTCGGCCGTCGCGACAGCGGCCTCGGCGGCCTCCGTCACCGGGGCGACCTCGGACATTGTCGGCTCGGTCGTCACGGCTGCCGTGGCCGGCGCCGCCTCCGACGATCCGTTGCGGGTGCGGCGACGGCGACGCGGGGTCCGGCTCGCGGTGGCGTCCTCCGGCGCGGTGGTCTCCTGCGGGGTGACGACGCCCTCGGCGGGAGCCGTCCCGACGGGAGCGGTCGTGTCCAGCGGGGTGCCGTTGCGCGTGCGGCGACGGCGACGCGGCGTACGGGCCGAACGCTCGTCCTCGGCCGCACGGGACTCGTCCCGACCGCCTCGGGTGTCCCGACCGCCTCGGCTGTCGCGGTCACCTCGACCGCCGCGGTCACCACGGCCGCCGCGGTCTCCGCGACCACCACGTGCCCCACGGCCGCCCGTCTCGCCCAGGTCCTCCAGCTCCTCCGCCCCGAGCCCGGCGCGCGTGCGCTCCGAGCGCGGCAGGACACCCTTGGTGCCCGCGGGGATGCTCAGCTCCTCGAAGAGGTGCGGGGAGGTGGAGTACGTCTCCGGCGGGTCGTTGAACCCGAGGTCCAGCGCCTTGTTGATGAGCTGCCAGCGCGGGATGTCGTCCCAGTCGACGAGCGTGATCGCGATGCCCTTGGCGCCCGCGCGGCCCGTACGGCCGATGCGGTGCAGGTACGTCTTCTCGTCCTCGGGGGACTGGTAGTTGATGACGTGGGTGACGCCTTCGACGTCGATACCGCGGGCGGCGACGTCGGTGCAGACCAGGACGTCCACCTTGCCGTTGCGGAACGCGCGCAGCGCCTGCTCGCGGGCGCCCTGGCCGAGGTCGCCGTGGACCGCGCCGGAGGCGAAACCGCGCTGCTGGAGCTGGTCGGCCAGATCGGCCGCCGTCCGCTTCGTACGGCAGAAGACCATCACGAGACCGCGGCCCTCGGCCTGCAGTATCCGCGCGACCAGCTCGGGCTTGTCCATGTTGTGCGCGCGGTAGATGTGCTGCTTGGTGTTCGCGACCGTCTTGCCCGCGTCGTCCGGAGCCGTGGCGCTGATGTGCGTGGGCTGCGACATGTAGCGGCGCGCGAGGCCGATGACCGCGCCCGGCATGGTCGCCGAGAACAGCATCGTCTGGCGGCGGGCCGGCAGCATGTTGATGATCTTCTCGACGTCGGGCAGGAAGCCGAGGTCGAGCATCTCGTCGGCCTCGTCGAGGACGAGCGCCTTGATGTGCTTGAGGTCGAGCTTCTTCTGGCCCGCGAGGTCCAGCAGACGGCCCGGGGTGCCGACGATCACGTCGACGCCCTTCTTGAGGGCCTCGACCTGCGGCTCGTACGCCCGGCCGCCGTAGATGGCGAGCACGCGCACGTTGCGGACCTTGCCCGCGGTCAGCAGGTCGTTGGTGACCTGGGTGCACAGCTCGCGCGTGGGGACGACGACGAGCGCCTGCGGGGCGTCGGTGAGCTGCTCGGGCTTGGCGCGGCCGGACTCGACGTCGGCGGGGACGGTGACGCGCTCGAGGAGCGGGAGGCCGAAGCCCAGCGTCTTGCCGGTGCCGGTCTTGGCCTGGCCGATGACGTCCGTGCCGGTGAGGGCGACGGGGAGCGTCATCTCCTGGATGGGGAAGGGGGTGACGATGCCGACGGCCTCAAGTGCTTCGGCCGTCTCGGGAAGGATTCCGAGCTCTCGGAAAGTCGTAGTCAGGGTGCTGCCTCTTCTGTGTGCGCGGCGCGAGGGCGAGCGCGGGGGTCGTCTAGGACCGTGCTGGGGACGTCGACTACTGCCTTACGGGCGAGCCGTATGACACGGGACCACTGCCGACGCTCTAGCGCTCGAACCGCTGAGGGTCCCCCTCCGAACTTCGTACGCACTGCGTCGTACGGGCGAGGAGGGCTGTCGGGTCGGAGCCGATCGGGCCACCGACCGGGCATCCTCATACATGCAGCCCGTCGAATAGTCGGCAGGCGCATTACCACTGTACCCCGGAAACGCGCACACGCGATGGCCGATTTCGTCACGTAGTCGTCGTCACACTGATTGAGCAGGGACTTCCGCCGCGCGGCGAGCCAGCTATTGTGCGCTTCATGACGACCTCTGACAAGCCTGACAACGCCTCCGCCGGATCTGCCGCACCCACCGGAGTCGCCGCCCAGGACTGGACACAGGCCTGTGCCGAACCTCAGTACCGCGCCGCGGTCGTCGACCTGCTCGGCGCGCTCGCGTACGGCGAACTGGCGGCGTTCGAGCGGCTCGCGGAGGACGCGAAACTGGCGCCGACGCTGGCGGACAAGGCGGAGTTGGCGAAGATGGCGTCGGCCGAGTTCCACCACTACGAGAAGCTGCGCGACCGGCTCACCGAGATCGGCGAGGAGCCGACCTCGGCCATGGAGCCGTTCGTCGCCGCGCTCGACGGATTCCACAAGCAGACGGCGCCCTCGGACTGGCTGGAGGGGCTCGTCAAGGCGTACGTCGGCGACTCGATCGCCAGCGACTTCTACCGGGAGGTCGCCGCCCGGCTCGACACCGACACCCGCGAGCTCGTCCTGGCCGTCCTCGACGACACCGGCCACGCCGGCTTCGCCGTCGAGAAGGTGCGCGCGGCGATCGACGCGGAACCGCGCGTGGGCGGGCGGCTCGCGCTGTGGGCGCGGCGGCTGATGGGCGAGGCCCTGTCGCAGTCCCAGCGCGTGGTCGCCGACCGGGACGCGCTGTCGACGATGCTCGTGGGCGGCGTCGCGGACGGTTTCGACCTCGCGGAGGTCGGCCGGATGTTCTCCCGGATCACCGAGGCGCACACCAAGCGGATGGCGGCGCTGGGACTGGCGGCCTAGCCTGCTGCCCTTGCTCGCCGGCCCGGCCCGGCCGATCCAGGTCGTCGGCCCGGCTCGCTGACCTGCGCTCAGTGGGGTCGCCGCGATCGGCGGTGGGTCAGGCGGTCGCCGATCGGCGGCGGAGTCTTCCCGCGGGGCGCAGCAGGAGCGAGAGCGAGGCCGAGGCGACGATCGTCGCGCCGACGAGGGTCAGCAGGGCGCCTCCCGCGTCCAGCGCGCTGTGCGTGACGAACGCTCCGAAGAGGGCGCCGGCCACGCCGGTCGCGAGGACCAGCGAACGGGCGGGCAGACGGTGGGACAGTCGGTGGATCGCCAGCCACGCCAGCACAAGACCGAGCAGAGCGGAGCCGAGCGCTTCCAACAACATCATGGGGTCCCTCCCACACGGCCACACTGCGCGTTACGGTCGTTCCCCGTCATACCCGTGACCTGCGGAATGCAATCCTCCCCTGTGCGCGAGTTGTGCTCCATATGTGGAGAGAAAAAAGTCGAGAGGGGCGCCGCGGCACCAGGTGGGCGGGCNGGTCCCTCCCACACGGCCACACTGCGCGTTACGGTCGTTCCCCGTCATACCCGTGACCTGCGGAATGCAATCCTCCCCTGTGCGCGAGTTGTGCTCCATATGTGGAGAGAAAAAAGTCGAGAGGGGCCCGGCGACACATGGTCGCCGGGCCCCTCTCTCCGCGTGTGACTACAGCGCGCCGAAGCCCACCTTGCGGGGGGCCGGCTCACCGAGCTCGACGTAGGCGAGACGGTCGGCCGGGACGAGGACCTTGCGGCCGTGCTCGTCCACCAGGGTCAGCAGCTGCGACTTCCCGGCCAGCGCCTCGGACACCGCCCGCTCGACCTCATCGGCACTCTGACCGCTCTCCAGAACGATCTCGCGAGGCGCGTGCTGCACGCCGATCTTGACCTCCACGGCTATGTCCCTCCGACGGTCAGTGAAGTGCGCGACCTTCCGCGCCGTACTCCGCACACATTAGCCCGGTGAGGGGACGTCCATGCTCCGCACAAGAACGCCAGAAGCGAACAGCGGGCGGGAACAAACCCTCGTGGTGCGTGCGGTCAGTGGTGCTCGGTGCCGTGCAGCGGGAAACCGGCGATGCCCCGCCACGCCAGCGAGGTCAGCAGCTGGACCGCCTGGTCGCGCGGGACGCTGCGGTCGCTGTGCAGCCAGGAACGGGCCACCACCTGGGCGAGACCGCCGAGCCCGGAGGCCAGCAGCATCGACTCCGCGCGGGAGAGGCCGGTGTCCTCGGCGATGACGTCGCAGATCGCCTCGGCGCACTCGTTCGTGACCTTGTCGACGCGCTCGCGCACCGCGGGCTCGTTCGTCAGGTCCGACTCGAAGACCAGGCGGAAGGCACCGCCGTCGTCCTCGACGTACGCGAAGTAGGCGTCCATGGTCGCCCGTACACGCTGCTTGTTGTCCGTGGTTGACGCGAGCGCCGTGCGGACGGACTGGATCAGCGACTCGCAGTGCTGGTCCAGCAGCGCGAGGTAGAGGTCGAGCTTGCCGGGGAAGTGCTGGTAGAGCACCGGCTTGCTGACGCCGGCGCGCTCGGCGATGTCGTCCATCGCGGCCGCGTGGTAGCCCTGTGCCACGAAGACTTCCTGCGCGGCGCCCAGCAGCTGGTTCCGTCGGGCACGGCGCGGCAGGCGCGTGCCTCGCGGGCGTGCCGCCTCTGTCTGCTCGATGGCTGTCACGCCGCCTCCCAAAGTCGTCCCTCTGCGGTGTGCGCCGCGCCGCCATCGTACTTTTCGGTAACCGTGGTGTGCGCGCTGCGAGCGCAGAATTTCACGGACCGGACGCTGACGATTACCACGCACGGTGCCTCTAACCGGGACGGAACGGTCGCTCTCACCGATAGTCGTCCTCGTCGATGGAGACGACGCGGGCCTGTTCCATGAGGTCGGCCTCGCTCGCGCGGTCCGGCTCCACGCCGGTCAGCGGGTCGTCCCGGTCCGGCTTGACCTCCGTCAGCTGCTCTGCGGCGTCGTTCTCCGGCGCCTCGACGTCGATCTCGGTCGCCTGCTCGGCGTCCTCGTGCACGAACGTCTCGGGGTCGGTGGGGTCGACGGCCATGATGGGCTCCCTTCCTAGAACATCCCTGAGTGGAACAGGGGGCCACATGCGGGTGCCCTGCGCACGAGCCTAGGAGACACCCGATCTGGATGCCATGCGATCCGAGTGCCCCCTGTGACGCCGAACACATGAACCAGAGCGTGATCGTCTCGTAACATTGCCGCATGTCTTCGACCGAGCAGCCGTTCGTGCCGCCCGCCAACGTGCTCCCCAGGGTGGCGCCCGTCAGGGTCGCGGAGGGCGAGAGGCTCAGGTCGGTGGGGCTGCCCGGGATCACGCTGACCGTGCGGTCGAGGCCGCCCGCGCGCGAGGGACTGCCGCCCGCGCTGTACGTCCATGGACTCGGCGGTTCCTCCCAGAACTGGTCGGCGCTGATGCTGCAACTCGAGGACGCCGTCGACGGCGAGGCCGTCGACCTGCCGGGCTTCGGCGACTCCCCCCCGCCGGACGACGGCGACTACTCGATCACCGGGCACGCGCGCGCGGTGATCCGTTATCTCGACGCCTCCGGGCGCGGTCCGGTGCACCTCCTCGGGAACTCGCTCGGCGGCGCGGTCTCCACACGCGTCGCCGCGGTACGCCCCGACCTCGTCCGCACCCTCACCCTCGTCTCGCCCGCGCTGCCGGAGCTCCGCGTCCAGCGCACGGCCGTGCCGACGGGGCTGCTGGCGGTGCCCGGCGTGGCGGGACTCTTCACGCGGTTCACCAAGGAGTGGACGTCGGAGCAGCGGGTCCGTGGGGTCATGGCCCTTTGTTACGGCGATCCCGGGCGGGTGACCCCCGAGGGGTTCCGACACGCCGTGGAGGAGATGGAGCGGCGGGTACGGCTGCCGTACTTCTGGGACGCGATGACGCGTTCCGCGCGCGGGCTGGTGAACGCGTACACCCTGGGCGGTCAACACGCGCTGTGGCGCCAGGCCGAACGCGTCCTCGCGCCGACCCTCCTCGTCTACGGCGGCCGTGACCAGCTCGTCGGCTTCCGCATGGCCCAGAGGGCGGCCCGCGCCTTCCGCGACTCCCGCCTCCTCACCCTGCCCGAGGCGGGGCACGTGGCGATGATGGAGTACCCCGAGACGGTGGCCGGAGCGTTTCGCGAACTGCTCGCCGACACAGGCGCTGTTGACCGTGGGATGGCGGCACGCGGCGGCGGCGAGGGTACCGTTGGCGACGAAGAGGGAACCTCCGGCGACAGGGCCGGGATGTCGGACAGCATGAACTCGGGGAGCTGAGAGGCTACGTGGGACGCCACAGTCGACGTGGACCCGCTCCCAGGAGTGGCCCCACGGGGGACGACGCCGATCCGACGGGCCGGGGCCGGAACCAAGGCCCACCTCCCGCACGACAGGCACCGCCCGCGCCACCCGCCCCTCCGGCGGGATACGGGACGTACGGGACGCCCGCTCGGCCGGTTCCCGGATTCGCCGACGGGACCCCCGCGCGCGGGGTACCGCGTCTATCCGAGGGCACGCCCGCGCGCGGGGTGCCCAGGTTCGCCGACGGAACGCCTGCTCACGGCGTACCGAGGCTTTCTGACGGAACGCCGGCTCGGGGTGTGCCGCGTTTCCCCGACGGCACGCCGGCGCACGGGTTTCCTCAGGTCCGTGGGGGGCACCCCGAGCAGCGTGAATCGGGCGGCGGATGGGGAGAGTTGAGCGGGCGTGGTGGCGTCGGGTACGGCAGGCCGGGCGGCCCGGGCGGTGCAGGTGGCCCGGGTGTCGGCCTTCCTCGGCAGCGGCAGGCGCCATCTGCGGGGGCCGCGGGATTGAGGGGACCTCGACAGGACTACCTCGACGCGTTCGAGGGGGAGGACGAGGACTTCGAGCGGGAGGACGACGTCTTCGCGCCCCGAGCACCCGTCACCGCACCGCACCGCGCCCCGGCCGTGGCGCACGCCTCCGGCCCGTACTCCTCCGCCACCGCCTGGCCCACCGAGACCGGCAGTGACGGTGTCGATGACGACGCGCCTCCCACGGGCGAGCCTGCGCCCGTCAGGGGCGGCAAGGGGCGGACGTTCACCGGCATCGCGGCCGCCGCCGTCACCACCGTGCTGGCCGTCGTGGTGGCCGGCCAGGTCGCGAACGGGCGGGACGACGACGCCGTGCAGTCCCAGTCCGCCACCGACCAGGCCCGGGACGCCCGCGACTCCGCCTCGCGCGGGGACGGCCGGCCGACGCCTTCCGGATCACCCGGCGTGGCGACGCTGACGTACGAGCAGAAGATGGACAAGACGTACACGCTCGGTGCCGCGTTCAAGGGGCCGGGGGAGTTCGACGCCGTCAAGGGCATCGACAAGGCGCCCGGCAAGGGGCAGAAATACACCTACCGCGTCGACGTCGAGCAAGGGCTGGGTCTGGACGGCGAACTCTTCGCGCAGGCCGTGCAGAAGACGCTCAACGACGAACGGAGCTGGGCCCACGGCGGAGCCCGCACCTTCGAGCGCATCCACTCCGGCAAGCCCGACTTCGTGATCACTCTGGCCAGCCCCGGAACCACCGCCACCTGGTGTGCCAAGTCCGGTCTGGACACCACCGTGGACAACGTCTCGTGCGACTCGGCCGCCACCGAACGCGTGATGATCAACGCATATCGATGGGCGCAGGGATCCGAGACCTACGGTGATCAGATCCATGCCTACCGGCAGATGCTGATCAACCACGAGGTCGGCCACCGGCTCGGCTACAGCCACGTCACCTGCGACAAGAACGGCGACCTCGCCCCGGTCATGCAGCAGCAGACCAAGTTCCTCGACCACGACGGAATTCACTGCCGCGCCAACCCCTGGCCCTACCCGGGCAGTTGACGGTCCCGTACGCCGAGAAGCGGCCGGCACACGCACCGGCCCCCACCCCGGCGCTCGCCCACGTGTCGCGGTGACGATCGGTGCGCACATGATCTCCTAGCGCGACGGAACGCCACCCGCACGGGAAAGTTACGACCGTTCACCCCTTTTGGTGGGGCGCTGGACAACCGTCCGTCGCGCCACNCGTGTCGCGGTGACGATCGGTGCGCACATGATCTCCTAGCGCGACGGAACGCCACCCGCACGGGAAAGTTACGACCGTTCACCCCTTTTGGTGGCGCGATGGACAACCGTCCGTCGCGCCACCACCTTGTCCGCATACGTTCGTCCCGCTGCGAGCCGCCGGGTCAACGGTGGCTCTCCATACGGGAGATCGGGGGTGCGCTGGTGCGCATCGGACTGCTTACGGAGGGTGGCTATCCGTATGTGAGCGGTGACGCCAGGCTCTGGTGCGACCGGCTCGTGCGCGGGCTTGAGCAGCACGAGTTCCACATCTACGCGCTCAGTCGCAGCGAGCGCCAGGAGGACGAGGGCTGGGTTCCGCTGCCACCGCAGGTCAGCAGGGTGCGCACGGCACCGCTGTGGACGGCCGAGGACGACGGGGCCAGGTACGGACGGCGCGCGCGCCGGCGCTTCGCCGAGGGCTACGGCGAGTTGGCGGCCGCCCTGTGCGAGGGAGCTGTCGCAGAGGCGCCCGGAGGACCTTCGGGCACTGAGGCGGACCGTTTCGCCAGTGCCCTGTACGGGCTGGCCGAACTCGCCCGCGACGAGGGCGGCCTGGTGGGAGCGCTCCGCTCCGAGGACGCCGTACGCGCCCTGGAACGCGCCTGCCGTGCGCCCGGCGCGCTGCGAACGGCGCGCGAGGCGCGGGTACCGGAGCTGCTCACCGTCGCCGCCCACCTGGAACGCGCCCTGCGCCCTCTCTCGCTCGACTGGTACGAGGACGACGACATCGGCTCCGTCGACCTGTGCCATGCGACGTCCGGAGGCGCGGCGGCCCTGCCCGGACTGCTCGCGCAGCACTTCTGCGGCGTACCCCTGCTGGTCACCGAGTACGGAGTGCGGCTGCGCACCCACTACCTGACCGCCACGGAGTCCTCGCCCCCGGTACGCGCCCTGCTCACCGCCTTCCACGGCAGGCTCGCCGCCGAGACCTACGGCCGGGCCGCGGTCGTCACGCCCGGCAACGCGCACGCGCGCCGCTGGCAGGAACGCTGCGGCGCCGACCGCGCCAAGCTCCGCACGGTCTACCCGGGCATGGACGCCTCCCGCTTCACGGACGTCGGCGAGTCGTCCGCGTGCGCGGACCCGCACACCCTGGTCTGGGTGGGCCGGGTGGAACCGGCCAAGGACCTGGTCTCCCTGCTGCACGCCCTCGCGGAGATCCGCAAGGAGGAGCCCAAGACACGACTGCGGATCGTCGGCGCGCCCGCCGGCTCCGAGGGCGCGGCCTACCTGGGTCACTGCCGGGCGCTGGCCGCGCAGCTCTTCCCCGACGAGGCCGACGGGCCGCACGCGGTCGGCGACAACCCGGTGTCCTTCGAGGAGATCGGCGGCCCGGAACTGCCGGCCCTGGCGGACGCGTACGCCGCGGGCGCGGTGACCGTCCTGTCCAGTGTCGTCGAGGGCTTCCCGCTCAGCCTGGTCGAGGCCATGTTCTGCGGTCGGGCGACGGTGTCCACGGACGTCGGCGCCGTCGTGGAAGTCATCGGCGGCACCGGTCTCGTCGTCCCCCCGCGCAATCCGCGGGCGCTCGCCGAGGCGTGCGTGGCACTGTTGCGCGACACCGAGCGCCGCGAGCGCCTGGGGGCCGCCGCCCGCGCCCGCGCTCTCGAACTGTTCACCGTCGAGCAGAACATCACAGCATTTCACGGCATCTACCTGGATATCGTCTCGCAGACCCCGGTCCGCCGTGTCCTCCTCGACGACACCGGCGAACCCCTGCCGTTCGCCGCCCCCGCCGAGGCCCATGTAGCCGGCCGCTGGACCGAGCGGGGCGTGCGCGTCGTGGCCCGCGGCGGCCCCGGCTGGGCCGCCGGACCGCCCGTACGCGCCACGCCGTCCGCCGTCACGGAGGGAGCGTCATGAGCGATCTGGGCGAACTGGACCGCCCCGGCGCCCCCGAGAGCCCCGGAGCCTGGGACCCACGGTCGGAGGAGTGGCTCATCACGGAGACGCACGTACCGAACGAGCAGGAATCGCCCGACGCAGAACTCGACCCCGACTCCGCTGCAGACCACCACCGTCCGCCGGACCCCGCCGTCGACCCCGACGAACGCGCCACCGGAACCAGCGGATCACGCAGCCCGGTCAAGCCCCGCCGCACCGCCGCGGACCCGGTGAAGGTCCTGATGCACCGTCACCGGGATCTGTGTGAACGGGCCGTGGACCCTCTGGAGATCGCGGCGGGCCTGGAGGCCCACGGTGTCACGGACCGCACCGCGGCCCGCTTCCGCCACCGCGACGTCTTCTCGCTGGCCGAGGAGATGTACGCCCGGATCCCCCGCGACGGCGAATCCCCCCAACCCCCCGCCCCCCAGGCTGCCACCCGCCCACGCGCCGACTGGGCCCTGCTGACCCTCCTCCCCGGCGCGCTGTGCACGGCGACCGTGATCGGCCTGCACCTCACCCACGGCCGAACCCGCCACACGGTCGCCGCCGCAGGCGCCCTCGCCGTGGCCGTGGCCGTGCGCGCGGCCCTCACCCGAGGACCGCTCAGCCCCCGGGCCGGCGCCCCCGCGAGCGGCACCAGCACCTGGACGTACTGGCTCATCGCGTACGCCCTCCTCGGTGACGGCTTGCTCCAAGCCGCCCTGGCCGGAGGCCCCGACGGCCTGCCCGACGGCACCCCGGACGCCCCCTGGCCCCTCACCACGGCCCCGCTCCTGGCCCTCACCTGGGCCTGCGCCCCGGCGGCCTGGAGCACCCACCTCCTCACCACGCGAGCCCGTCGCAAACTGACGGCCAGCCGCGGTCTGGAGGACTTCGCCGCCTCCGTGCGCCCCCTGCTGCTCGGCACGTTCGCCCTGTTCCTGTGCGCCCTCACCGCCCTCCTCACCCTGACCGCCGCAACCCTGGACGAACCCGCCGCCTACGCCCAGACCCTCACCCTGGGCGCCCTGCTCCTCTTCTCCCGCCTCCTCACCGTCCACCGCTTCACCCACGCCCCCGCGGTCCTCCTCACCGCCACCGCGATGGCCCAGGCAACGGCCCTGGCCTCGGTCTTCGCAGCCCGCCTCCCCGGCTGCGCCTTCCTCTCCGTCCCGGTCGAGACGCTCACCGACACCTGGGGCCCGGGCAGCGTCCAAACGCTCACCTGCGCCGCCGGGTCGCTGATCCTCCTTCTCCACGCGACCCGCACCCTCACCAGGGCCTCGTCCCACGCCCCGACGGAGAAGCAGCGGTGACGCGGCCAGCCCCGCCCCGGCGCCGCGCCACCCGCGTACGACGAGAAGGGGACGCCCCGGGGGATGTCCGCGCGCCCGGTCGGCGCGGCACCCAGGTACGACGAGAAGGGGACGTCTCGGGGGATGTCCGCGCGCCCGGGCGGCGCGGCACCCAGCTACGACGAGACGGGGACGTCTCGGGGGATGTCCGCGCGCCCGGGCGGCGCGGCACCCAGCTACGACGAGACGGGGACGTCTCGGGGGATGTCCGCGCGCCCGGGCGGCGCGGCACCCAGCTACGACGAGACGGGGACGTCTCGGGGGATGTCCGCGCGCCCGGGCGGCGCGGCACCCAGGTACGACGAGAAGGGGACGTCTCGGGGGATGTCCGCCCGCCCGGTCGGCGCGGCACCCAGGTACGACGAGAAGGGAACGCGCCGGGGGATGTCCGCCCGCCCGGTCGGCGCGGCCCCGCCCCACACACCCGCCGTAGGCGAAGCCGCACCCGCACCCCCACACACCCGTACACCCGCACAGGCCGCCGCAGGCCCCCCGCAAGACCTCCCCGAAGGAGACCACCAAATGATCACCTCCCGACCCGACGCCTCGGCCCCGGGAGCCGCCCGATGAGAGTCCTGCTGATCGGAGCCAACGGCTACCTCGGCCGCTTCGTCGCCGACCGACTGCTCGCCGACCCGGCCGTCCAGCTCACCGCCCTCGGCCGCGGCGACGACGCCGACGTCCGCTTCGACCTCGCGTCCGGCAGCCCCGGCGCTCTCACCCGGTTCCTCGACGCGGTCCACCCCGGTGTCGTCGTCAACTGCGCCGGCGCCACCCGTGGCGGCGCCCGCGAACTCACCCGCCACAACACCGTCGCCGTGGCCACCGTCTGCGAGGCCCTGCGCCGCAGCGGCTGCGGCGCCCGACTCGTGCAACTCGGCTGCGGCGCCGAATACGGCCCCAGCCAGCCCGGCTCCTCCACCGCGGAGGACGCCGTCCCCCGTCCCGGGGGCCCGTACGGCGTCAGCAAACTCGCCGCCACCGAACTCGTCCTCGGCTCCGGCCTGGACGCGGTGGTCCTGCGCGTCTTCTCACCAGCGGGCCCCGGCACCCCCGCCGGCTCCCCCCTCGGCCGCCTGGCCGAGGCCATGCGCCGGGCCATGCAGTCCGGCGACGGCGAGCTCAAACTCGGCGGCCTCGGCGCCCAGCGCGACTTCGTCGACGTACGTGACGTGGCCCGCGCCGTACACGCGGCCTCGCTCTCCGCCGCGCAGGGCGTCATCAACATCGGCTCGGGCCGCGCAGTCCGTCTGCGTGACGCCGCCGCGGTCCTCGCCCGAGTGGCCGGGTACGGCGGCGCCCTCCACGAACTCGACGGGCCTCCCGGCCCGTTGAGGGCGACCATCGGCCACCCCCGCATGGAGTCGGACCACGCGGCCCCGGTCGCGTACCCGTACCCCGACGGCTGCGGCAGCTGGCAGCAGGCCGATGTGCGCACCGCCCGCGACCGGCTCGGCTGGCGCCCCCGGATCGGTCTCGAAGAGTCTCTCGCCGACATCTGGATGGAGGCGGCATGCCGCATCTGACCCGCGCCATACGGGGCACGGCGAGCACCGACCTCCGCGTCGGCGTAGGCATCCCCGGTTTCGCCCACCCCCTCGTCGCCCCGGCCGAGTGGGCCGAACTCACCCGCCCCGGCACCCCGCTGCACTGGGTTGTCCTCAACGTCTCGGACGGCCCGGGCAGCCGCCCCGACCCGCACTGTCTGGAGGCCGCCGGCCGGCTGCGCAACGGGGGCGTCCGCGTCCTCGGCCACCTCGACACCACGTACGGCGCCCGCGCCCTCGGTGAGGTGATCTCCGAGGCGCACCGCTACATCGACTGGTACCAGGTCGACGGCTTCCTCCTGGACCGCTGCCCGACCGAACGCGCCGCGCTTTCCGAGATCCGCCGCACGGTCACCACGCTGCGGGCGCTGCGTGACGACGCCCACATCGTCCTGGGCCACGGCATCCACCCCCACCCCGGTTACGCCGAGAGCGCCGACCAGTTGGTCACCTTCGCCGGCCCCTGGAGCGACTACCGCTGGTCCCAGGTGGCGGAGTGGACCGCCGACCACCCACCCGAGCGCTTCTGCCACTTGGTCCACGGAGTGCCCCGCCCTCATCTGGAGGAGGCGCTGCGCATCGCCCGCTGGCAGGGCGCGTCGACGATCTACTTCACCGACCGCACGGACCGCTGCGGCCGCACCGATCCCTGGGAGACCATGCCCGGTTACTGGGACGAAATCGTCTCGCGGATCGGAACGGGTGTCTCGGAATGAAAAAGGACATGGCACTGTTACGGAGAGAACAACCGTAATGATTGACCGACCAACGGAGTCCCCGTGTCGCTGCCACCCCTGGTCGAGCCCGCTGCCGAGCTCACCGTAGACGAGGTCCGCAGGTACTCCCGCCACCTGATCATCCCCGACGTCGGGATGGACGGGCAGAAGCGGCTGAAGAACGCCAAGGTGCTGTGTGTGGGCGCCGGCGGCCTGGGCTCGCCGGCGTTGATGTATCTGGCCGCCGCGGGCGTGGGCACGCTCGGCATCGTGGAGTTCGACGAGGTCGACGAGTCGAACCTGCAGCGGCAGATCATTCACAGCCAGGCCGACATCGGCCGCTCCAAGGCGCAGTCCGCGCGCGACTCCGTCCTCGGCATCAACCCGTACGTGAACGTGGTCCTGCACGAAGAGCGGCTCGAGGCCGAGAACGTGATGGACATCTTCAGCCAGTACGACCTGATCGTCGACGGCACGGACAACTTCGCGACCCGCTACCTGGTCAACGACGCGTGTGTGCTGCTCAACAAGCCGTACGTGTGGGGTTCGATCTACCGCTTCGACGGCCAGGCCTCCGTCTTCTGGTCCGAGCACGGCCCCTGCTACCGCTGCCTCTACCCGGAGCCCCCGCCCCCGGGCATGGTCCCCTCCTGCGCCGAGGGCGGCGTGCTGGGCGTGCTGTGCGCGTCCATCGGCTCCATCCAGGTCAACGAGGCCATCAAGCTCCTCGCGGGTATCGGCGAACCGCTCGTCGGCCGCCTGATGATCTACGACGCCCTGGAGATGCAGTACCGCCAGGTCAAGGTCCGCAAGGACCCCGACTGCGCGGTCTGCGGCGAGAACCCGACCGTCACCGAGCTCATCGACTACGAGGCCTTCTGCGGCGTCGTCTCCGAGGAGGCCCAGGAGGCTGCCGCGGGCTCGACGATCACTCCGAAGCAGCTCAAGGAGTGGATCGACGACGGCGAGAACATCGAGATCATCGACGTCCGTGAGATCAACGAGTACGAGATCGTCTCGATCCCGGGCGCCAGGCTGATCCCGAAGAACGAGTTCCTCATGGGCACCGCCCTGGAGACCCTCCCGCAGGACAAGAAGATCGTCCTGCACTGCAAGACGGGTGTCCGCAGTGCGGAAGTCCTCGCGGTCCTGAAGTCCGCGGGCTTCTCCGACGCCGTGCACGTCGGCGGTGGCGTGATCGGCTGGGTCAACCAGATCGAACCGAGCAAGCCGATCTACTGACCCGGCATCCCGGCCCGAGCGGCGGGGGTCTCGCGCACCGACGGTGCCCGAGGCCCCCGCCGTCGTCATGAGCAGACCCTGCCGTCCCTCGGCACCGTCCCGGCCAGCAGGTACGTGTTCACCGCGGAGTCCACACAGTCGCTCCCGCTCCCGTACGCACCGTGCCCCTCGCCCTTCCAGGTGAGCAGCACACCGACGTCCTTGCCCAACTCGTCCGCCATCTTCCGGGCGCCCTCGTACGGCGTCGCTGGGTCGCCGGTGTTGCCGACCACCAGGATCGGCGCCGCACCGGGCGCGCTCACCTCCGGCGTCTCGTGCTGACCGGCCACCGGCCAGTCGTGGCACCAGCCGGCCGTGTCCCAGCCCAGGAACTCCCCGAAGACGGGCGAGATCCTCTCGAACTCCGGCAGCAGCTTCCTCGTCTCCGCGGCGGTCGGCCGCTGCTTGTCGTCCAAGCACGATATGACCCGTTGCGAATGGGTCGTGGTGCCGTAGCGACCCGACGGGTCGCGCTCGTTGTAACCGTCGGCGAGCGCCAGGAGCTCCGACCCGTCTCCCTGCTCCGCCGCCTCCAGGGCGCTGGTCAGCGTCGGCCAGCTGTCCTGGCTGTACAGCGGCAGGATGATGCCGGTGACGGCGAGGGTCTGCGTCAGCTTGCGCCCGGACGATGTCGGCAGCGGGTTCGCGTCGATCTCCTTGAGCAGTCCCGCGATCTTCCGCGTGCCCTGCTTCGGGTCCTGGCCGGTGGACTTCAGGTAGCCGTCCAGTGCGCGCTGGAAGCCCCGGGCTTGGTTCTCCGCGTGGCCCACGGTGTCGGCGCTCGGGTCGACGACAGCGTCCAGGACCAGTCGGCCGACGTTCTTCGGGAACAGGTGGGCGTACACGCCGCCGAGTTCGGTGCCGTAGGAGATGCCGAAGTAGTGCGTTTTCTTGTCGCCCAGGACCTGGCGCATCAGGTCCATGTCGCGGGCGGTGTCGGTGGTGGAGACGTGCGCCAGCATCTTTCCGGCGTCCTCGGCGCAGCCCTTGCCGAAGTCGGCGGCGTCCTTGAAGTAGGCACTCTCCTCGGCGGTGGTGTCCGGCGAGACGTCCACCGACTCGGCGGCCTGGATCTCCTTGTCGCTGCGGCAGCGGACGCCCCCGCTGGCGCCGACCCCGCGCGGGTCCCAGCTGACCAGGTCGTACCGCTCGCGAAGCAGGGAGACGGTGGCCGCGTAGGCCGGCATCGTGGACACACCGGAGCCGCCGGGGCCGCCGAAGTTGAACAGGAGCGAGCCGACGCGGTTGTCGCCCCGGGCCTTGGTGCGGATCAGCGCGAGGCCGATCGTCTCGCCGTCCGGCTTCGACCAGTCCAGCGGCGCCTTGAGCGTCGCGCACTGCCAGTCGCTGCCCGGCGCGGAGGAGTCCGCGGTGGCCTTGCAGCGCCCCCAGTCGAGCTTCTGGGAGGTCAGCGCTGAGGTCGGACCGGCGTCGGCCGTACCGGACGATCGGGCCGACGGCTGCGTCCGGCCGGTCTTCCTGCCGCCCTTGTCGTCACTGGACGAGCCGCTGCTACAGCCTGTCACCAGGAGCGTGGCGGCGGTCCCCACCGCCGCCCACCGTACGAAACGCGTCATTGCGGGTTCCCCCCTCGCAGGCCCTCCGCCCCGTGCCGCGGATGGCTGTTCCGCCATAGTAGGCGGACCACAGCACCGCCGCTGCGGCCTGTGGATAACGTTCTGACCTGCGAATTCTCCCGAGATTCGAGTGGGGTGTCAGGAGCAGACGGTTCCGGCCGCGGGAACCTTCCCGTCCAGCAGATAGCCGTTCACGGCGTCCTGCACGCACCTGTTCCTGCTGTCGTACGCCCCGTGCCCCTGCCCCTTGTACGTCAGCTCGACCCCGACGCCGGCACCGAGCGCGGCCACCATCTTCCTCGCCCCTTCGTACGGCGTGGCCGGGTCGCCGGTGTTGCCCACGACGAGGATCGGTGCGGAGCCGGGCGCGCTCACGTCGGGATGGTCGGCGGCGCCCGGCACCGCCCAGTCGGTGCAGCCGACCATGCCCCAGGCCAGGAAGTCTCCGAACAGGGGGGAGGCGGCCCGGAACTCGGGCAGTTTCCGCTGCACGTGGCCGGAGGTGTACCGCGCCTTGTCGTCGGCGCAGTTGATGGCGACGTTGGCGGCGGTGATGTTGCTGTACTCGCCGTCCTGGTTGCGGCCGTTCATCGCGTCGGACAGTGCCATCAGGATCTGCCCGTTCCCGTCGTACGCCTGCGCGAGGCCCTCGGTGAGGTACTCCCAGAATTCCTGCGAGTACAGCGCCTGCGCGATGCCGCTGGTCGCGGCGGTCTGGGTCAGCTCGCGCGGGAAGATGCCGGGAATCGGCTTGCCGTCGAGGTCCTTGAGCAGCTTGGCGATGCGGTTCTTGACATCCTGGGCGGTGTCGCCGACCGGGCAGTCCTCGGCCTTGGAGGCGCAGTCCTCGGCGTAGTTGTCGAGGGCGAGCTGGAATCCCCTGGCCTGCCCGAGCGAGCCCTGTTCGGCGTTCTGTGTCGGGTCCACGACCGCGTCGAAGACCGCGCGGCCGACGTTCTTCGGGAACAGGTGGGCGTACACGCCGCCGAGTTCGGTGCCGTACGAGATGCCGAAGTAGTGCAGCTTGTCGTCGCCCAGGATCTGGCGCATCAGGTCCAGGTCGCGGGCGGCGTCGGTGGTGCGGACATGGGGCAGCACCTTCTCGGAGTTCGTCTCGCAGGCCTCGTTGAACTCCTTGGTGTTGTCCAGGAGCGTGGTGCGCTCGGCCGCGTCGTCGGGGGTCGCGTCCTGCTGGAAGTAGGCGTCGAGCTCGAGGTCGTTCTCGCACTCCACGGGGGCGCTGCGGCCGACCCCGCGTGGGTCGAAGCTGACCAGGTCGTAGCGGGTGCGCAGTTTCGCGTAGTCCTCGCCGAAGGCGGGCAGCGTGGTGACGCCGGAGCCGCCGGGGCCGCCGAAGTTGAAGATCAGCGAGCCGATGCGCGCGCTCTCGGCACCGCTCGCCTTCGCCCGGATCAGCGCCAGCTTGATCGTGTCGCCCTTGGGTTCGTCCCAGTCCAGGGGCGCCTTCATGGTGGCGCACTGCCACTCGTCGCCGTCCGCGAGGGGTGACGGGGCGTCACCGCCACCCTCCGCCGCGGACGGTGCCGGACAGTCCTTCCAACTCAGCTCCTGCGCCGACACGTCCTCGTCCTGGGCGTCGTCACCGCAGCCCGCCAGCACGGTGGACAGCACCAGTGCGGTGGCGGTCAGGGCAGCGGCGCGCAGCCGGGGAGGGCTCGGCATGGTCCCATCCTGCGGGCGCGCCCGGCGGGACGCGCGGGGCGCGGGCCGTACGAGGTACGCCGCCGAGACCGCCGTACCGGATGGCGGACTACAGCGAGCCTTTGCGCGTGAGGTGGTTGAAGACGAGCCAGCCCGGCAGCACCGGCAGCCATAGGGTCAGCAGGCGGAACAGCAGCACCGCCGGTGCGGCGACCTCCTTGGGAAGGCCGACGGCGATCAGACCGACCGTCAAGGTCGCCTCCACCGCGCCCACACCGCCTGGCGTGGGGGCCGCGGACCCCAGCGCGTTGCCGGCGAGGAAGACGACGGCGACGCTGGCGATGCTGATCGAGGTTCCCTCGGTGCCGAACGCCCGGATCGACGCGTCCAGGCACATCACGAAGCAGGCCGTCAGGAGCAGCATGCCGCCGATCCCGGTCACCAGCTTCTGCGGTCGCTGGAGCACGTCGAGCATGCGCGGCACCACGCCCGCGAACAGTGACCTCACGCGCGTGACGACGAATTTCCGCAGGAACGGCACCGAGGTCACCACGAGCACGAGTACCGCCACGGTCAGCAGACCCGCGATGACCGTCCGGGACGGCGACAGCGACGGCGTCTTCTCGGTACCGGTGAGATAGCCGAAGGACAGCAGCATCAGGATGTGGCAGCCGAGTCCGAACAGCTGCGACGCTCCGACGCTCGCCACCGCGAGTCCGGGGCGTACGCCCGCGCGTTGCAGGAAGCGCGTGTTGAGGGCGACGCCGCCCACGGCGGCCGGAGCGACGATCTTCACGAACGACCCGGCGACCTGGGCCGCCATGGTCCGCAGGAACGGGACCCGTTCGGGCACGAAGCCCAGGAGCGCCATCGCCGCCGCCACGTAGCTCATCGCGGAGAAGGCCACGGCGGCGGCGACCCAGCCCCACTCGGCGTTCTCGATGAGCAGGCCGAACTCGATGTGCGTGAGCTGCGTCAGCAGGAAGTACGCGCCGATCGCGCCGGCGATGAAACTCAACAGCGTGCGCGGCCGCACCCGCTCCAGTCGGGCCGGCTCCACCGGGGCCTGCGGCCGGATCAACAGCACCTCGTGGCGGATCTGCGTGAGCAGGTCCTCCTCGCGCGCCTCTTCCAGAGCCTCGTCGATGGCCCGCTTCTCGGCCCTGGCCTCCGCCTTCACGGCCTTCTTGTCGGGCTTTTCGAGTACGGGCGGCCCGGCCTCGTGCGGGGCTTCCTCCAGGCGGGCCTGCTTGTCCTGACGGGACGCCTCCAGGACCGCCTCCCGCTCGCGCTCGGCCCGCTCCCGGGCGAGTCTGCGCAGTGTCGCGCGCGTGGAGCGGCTCAGGGCGATGGGCTGCAGCATCGGCAGACAGTCGGCCACGGCGTCGGGACCGAGCATGGCGACCGCTGTGGCCACCGCGCGCTCGGCGCCCACCCTGAGGCCGAGCGTGACCAGCAGTTGGGAGATGTCCATGCGCAGCAGCAGGTCGCCGGCCGCGATCTCGCCGACGCGCAGGTCGGTGAGGATCACCGTGCCGGAACGATCCACCAGGATCGCGTCGCCCACGAGTCTGCGATGCGCGATGCGCCGGGACTGCAACGCCCGCACCTGGTGCCAGGTGTCGCGCAGCAACTCGTCGGTGATCTCCTCGTCGGAGAGGGAGTCGAGGGTGCGTCCGCCGGTGTGCTCGTAGACGAGCATGACCGCGTCGGGGCCCAGTTCGGAGGTCGCGATCAGCTTGGGCGCGTTGGCACCCGCCGCGATGGCGGCGTACGCGAGCAGTGCCTCCTGCTCCAGTGCCTGCCGCAGTGACTGGAGGCTGCTGCGGGTGGCGAAGCCGCGCAGCGTCAGGTTGCGCCAGGCGCGGTAGAAGAAGCCCTGGGCCTGCTGTTCCCGGTCGACCACCGTGACGTCCAGGGGTGGACCGTCCTCCAGGGCGACGAAGTAGCGCCGGCCGCGGTCTCCGGTCTCGGGAGTGTCCGCCACCTCCTCGCGGGCCGCGCTCACCGGGTGGAAGCCGACGTGCCTGAGGCCCGCCATCAGGGTCCGTCCGGTGGGGCGGACATTGGGCGAGCCGACGGCGTAGAGCGTGCCGTAGGCCACGGTCCAGCCGATGAGCACCGTCAGGATGATCGAGAAGGGTGTCGTGTAGCCGGTGACGAGCATCGAGAAAGCGTCGAGCATCAGCACGATCCACAGCACCGCCCGCCAGCGCGGTCTGCGTGACATGCCGACGGCCGTCATGTAGGCGATGACGGGCGCCAGATAGCCGTGTACGGGATCGGTGAGGGCGTGGATGTCGCCGGGGGAGGGCTGGGTGAGCGCCTCCTGGATCGAGTCGGGGGCGGCCTTGGCGACCCACAGGTCGGTGGCGAGTGTCACTCCGTGCGCGAGGACGGCCGCGAGGACGCCGTCGGCGATGCGCAGTCCGTCGCGTTTGATCAGACGCTCGATCGCGAACGCGACCGGCACCAGGAGGATCGCGATGCTGGACGCCAGCCCCGCGATCTTGATCAGCAGGTCCGGTGCCCGACCGGTGCCCTTGTTGATGTCCTGCTCGAGACCAGAGGTGGTGCCGTGGGCGAACGCGGCGATCGCGAGCAGTACGGCCACGGCCAGCACGCCGACCATGAGCCGCATGAGATCGGAGGGCCGGTGCACGCGCGCGGGGAGCAGCGGTTCGTCACCTTCGACCTCGTCGGCGTGCACGTCGTCGGGGTCGTCGCCGTTCGGCCCGGAACGGGTCGCGGGCGCTTCCCTGCCGGCGCTCGCCGCATCCTTCGTGTCCGTCGTCCCGTCCTCGTCGGCGGTGCCCGGGCGCGACGATGCGGCAGGGGTGCTTTCCGCGTCCTCGGGATGCACACCCTGCTCTTTCATCGTCTCTTCTTGGTCTCGTATCACCTGTCACCGCCCGCACGATGGTGGCATGCCCCACCGACACACGGGGGTGTCAGGGTGCACATGCGGGGGCGCACAGTCTGCCGGAAGCGCCGTCCCAGGGCGAGGGACCCCCGCAGTCACGAGCGCGTCGCATTGTCGGTGGGGTGGGGCAGGATGGGGCGGATGAGCGAGGAGAGCCTTCCGGACGACGCCCGCGCGGAGAATGCGGACGCGCTGCCGGAGTATGCCGAGCGGGTCCTCGACGTGGCCGAACGGATTCCGCCCGGCCGCGTCATGACGTACGGGGACGTGGCCGAGTGGCTGGACGAGGGCGGGCCCCGGCAGGTCGGACGTGTCATGACCCTCTACGGAGGAGCCGTTCCGTGGTGGCGGGTCGTCCGCGCGGACGGCGTGCTGCTCCCGGCGCATGAGCTGGAGGCGCTCGGCCACTACCGCGCGGAGGGTACGCCTCTGAAGGAGGCGAGCCGGGCCGCTGAGGGGCATCTGCCGCGGCTCGACATGAGACGGGCGCGGTGGGACGGCGACGAACGCGCGGAAGGTCACACCTGACAGCTTCCGCCATCGGACACCCTCACGGGCGGCCTGAGGTCCGTACGGGCGAAATGAAGCGCGTCCGTGACACGACGGGGGAAACAGGACATGTCCGTGGCATGGCGTACGTTCGTGGGCGGAGGGACGTACGTGTCGCGAGTGACGTGAGGGAAGAAGAGGAAGCCCTGCTTCCGCGCCTTCCGTCGGCGTAGCGTCGCCTGCGCGCGTCCCTCTCATCCCGCGACCACCGTCCTCCCCGTACGGAGGCCGTCCCACCCCTCACCCGACCTCCACCCCGCGACGGCGGCGCTTCGCGCCCGCGGCGACAGATGGCACACCCACCAGGACCGGCGAACCACGTGAGCTCCTTTTCCTCCACCAAGCGCCTGTCGCACCCGCAGGGGCGACAGGGGAACCGTGGCGCTTACCGACTGGTGCGTACCCCGCCGGTCCGCATGGATCCCCCTCGTCTGGACGCCGCGCAGCGTGCCGTGGTTGACCACACGACCGGTCCGCTGCTCGTTCTCGCAGGTCCGGGCACCGGAAAGACCACCACGCTCGTCGAGTCGGTGGCTACGAGGATCGCCCGGGGCGGTGACCCCGCGCGCGTGCTCGTGCTGACGTTCAGCCGCAAGGCCGCCGTCGAACTGCGCGACCGCATGGCGCTGCGCATAGGGGCTGCCCGCGCGCCCCAGGCGACCACCTTCCACTCCTTCTGCTACGCCCTGGTCCGTGCCCACCAGGACACCGACCTGTTCGTGGAACCCCTCAGGCTGCTGTCCGGCCCCGAGCAGGACGTCGCCGTCCGCGAACTGCTCGCGGGCCAGCCCGACCTGGAACGGCTCGGCCTCGCGCACGTGCGCTGGCCGGACGAGCTTCGTGCCTGCCTGACCACCCGCGGCTTCGCCGACGAGGTCCGCGCGGTCCTCGCCCGCAGCCGCGAACTGGGCCTGGGCCCCGGCGCGCTGGACGCCTTCGCCCGCCGTATCGGCCGCCCCGACTGGCGCGCGGCGGCCGCCTTCCTCGCCGAGTACCTCGACGTCCTCGACCTGCAGGGGGTGCTCGACTACGCCGAACTGGTCCACCGCGCGGTCCTCCTCGCCCGCCGCCCCGAGGTCGCCCAGCGGCTCGCCGCGCAGTACGACGCCGTCTTCGTGGACGAGTACCAGGACACCGACCCGGCACAGGTACGGCTCCTGCACGCGCTCGCCGGCGGCGGCCGCACCCTCGTCGCCTTCGGCGACCCCGACCAGTCGATCTACGCGTTCCGCGGCGCGGACGTGAACGGCATCCTGGACTTCCCCCGGACCTTCCCGCGCGCGGACGGCCACCCCGCGCCCGTGGAGGTCCTGCGCACCTCCCGCCGTTCCGGTGCCGGCCTGCTGGCCGCGACCCGGCTGCTGACCCAGCGCATGCCACTGACCCGCCTTCCGGCCGACAAGGTGCGCGCGCACCGCGAGCTCGCCCCGGTCCGGGACGGGGGCCGCGTCGAGGTGTACACGTACCCGACGCCCGGCACCGAGCTGGACAACATCGCGGACATCCTCCGCAGGGCTCACCTGGAGGACGGCGTCCCCTGGGGCGAGATGGCCGTCCTGGTGCGCGCCGGATCTCGCACCATCCCGACGGTCCGCCGCGCGCTCACCGCGGCCGGTGTGCCCCTGGACATCGACGGCGACGACCTTCCCCTGCGGCACGAGCCCGCGGTGGCACCGCTGCTGACAGCGCTACGGGCGGTGGCTGCGGCGGAGGCCGAAGGCGCGGTGGCCATGGAGCAGGCCGAAGGAGGAACGCAGCCAACGGAGCGGCCCGAAGAGGCGGGGGCCAGGGAGCCCTCTGACGAGGCTGGGGGCACGGAGCCCTCGGACGAGGCGGAGACTACGGACTCCTCGGACGAGGCGGGGGGCACGGAGCCCTCGGACGAGGCGGGGACCACGGAGTTCTCGGGGGAGTCGGGGACCACGGAGCCCTCGGACGAGGCGGGGACCACGGAGCCCTCGGACGAGGCGGACACCACGGAATCCCCGGACGAGGCGGACACCACGGAACCCCCGGACGAGGCGGACACCACGGAACCCCCGGAAGAGGGGAATGCCTCCGAAGGACGGGAGCCGGACACCTCCTGGCTCGACACCGAAACCGCCCTCACCCTCCTCGCTTCCCCCCTCGCGAGCATGGACGCCGCCGACCTGCGTCGCCTCGGCCGTGCCCTGCGCGACGAGGAGCGGGCCGCGGGCAACCCCCTGCCACCGCCCTCGGACGAGCTGCTCGCGCGGGCGGTGGCAGAGCCCGAGCGCCTGGCCGTGCACGACCCCACGTACGCGCGGGGTGCCCAACGGCTCGGCGCGCTGCTGAGGAAGGCCCGTGAGCGTCTCGCGGGCGGCGGTACGGCCGAGGAGGCCCTGTGGGACCTCTGGGAGGGCACGCCGTGGCCCACACGCCTGGAGCGGGCCGCCCGACGCGGCGGCGCGGCCGGACGCAACGCGGACCGCGACCTGGACGCCGTGTGCGCCCTGTTCGCGACCGCGGCCCGTGCCGAGGAACGCACCGGCGGCCGGGGCGCCCTGAACTTCCTCGCGGAGATCGACGCGGAGGACATCGCCGCCGACACGCTCACCCGGCGTGCCGTACGCCCCGACGCCGTCCGCCTGATGACCGCGCACCGCTCCAAGGGGCTGGAGTGGCGGCTCGTCGTCGTCGCGGGAGTCCAGGAAGGGCTGTGGCCGGACCTGCGCCGCCGCGGCTCCCTCCTGGAGGCCGACCGCATCGGCCGCGACGGACTCGCCGAACCGCTCACCCCGGGGGCGCTGCTCGCCGAGGAGCGCCGCCTGTTCTACGTGGCCGCCACACGCGCGCGTGAACGCCTGGTCGTCACCGCGGTGAAGGCGCCCGCTGACGACGGCGACCAGCCCTCCCGCTTCCTGACCGAACTCGGCGTCGAACCGCGGGACGTCACGGGCCGCCCCCGCCGCCCCCTGTCGGTCGCCGCGCTCGTCGCCGAACTCCGCGCCACCACCGTCGATCCGCGCGTCTCGGACACCCTCAGGGAGGCCGCCGCCCGCCGACTGGCCCGGCTTGCCGCGCTCGCCGACGAGGACGGCCGCCCCCTGGTGCCGTCCGCCCACCCCTACCGCTGGTGGGGCATGTTCGAGCCGACCGAGAGCAAGGTGCCACTGCGCGACCGGGACCAGCCCGTCGTGCTCTCCGGCAGCGCTCTCGACCAGCTCGCCAACACCTGCGCCCTGCAGTGGTTCCTGGGCCGCGAGGTGAAGGCCGACGCGCCCGCGACGGTCGCCCAGGGTTTCGGCAACGTGGTGCACGTCCTCGCCGACGAGGTCGCCTCCGGGCACACCCCGGCCGACCTCGCCGTCCTCATGGAGCGCTTGGACTCGGTGTGGAACGCGCTCGCCTTCGACGCGCCGTGGAAGTCGGCGCAGGAGAAGGACAACGCGCGCGTGGCGCTCGAACGCTTCCTGAAGTGGCACGTCATGGACCGCACCGGGCGTACGCCGGTCGCCAGCGAACACGACTTCGACGTCACCCTCGAAGCGGGCGAGGTCGAGGTACGCATCCGCGGTCAGATGGACCGGGTGGAGGCGGACGGAGAGGGCCGCGCCTACGTTGTCGACTTCAAGACCGGCAAACAGGCGCCCACCGCGGCCGAGGTGGAGCGCCACCCCCAGCTCGCCGTCTACCAGCTCGCCGTCCGCGAGGGCGCCGTCGACGAGGTCTTCGACGGAGTGCGCCCCGAGCCGGGCGGCGCCGAACTCGTCCAGCTGCGCCAGGGCGCCCCCAAGCGGGACGGCGGCGAGAGTCTGCCCAAGGTGCAGGCCCAGGAGCCGCTGGAATTGGAGTGGGTCGGCGACCTGCTCGCCACGGCCGCAGGCAAGGTCCTCGACGAGCGGTTCACGCCGAGTGCGGGCCAGCACTGCACGCACTGCGCGTTCCGGGCCTCGTGCAGCGCGCAACCCGAGGGACGGCACGTGATCGAGTGACGCACGTGACCCTCCGTCCTCTGTGTGATCGACCGCACCACAGGTGCTGACCTGCGCTTCTCCCGGCCTCGAGGGTTATGTGGCCTCCGCTGTCAGTGGCCGCCGCTAGCCTCTGCGACATGCCCGCCCGTATCACCGATCCCGATCAGCTCAAGGAGCTCCTCGGTATCCCCTTCACCCCGGAGCAGACGGCCTGCATCACCGCGCCGCCCGCCCCGCAGGTGATCGTGGCCGGAGCCGGATCGGGCAAGACGACGGTGATGGCGGCCCGCGTGGTGTGGCTGGTGGGCACCGGCCAGGTCGCCCCCGAACAGGTACTCGGCCTCACCTTCACCAACAAGGCCGCCGGCGAACTCGCCGAACGTGTCCGCAGAGCGCTGATCAAGGCGGGCGTCACCGACCCCGACGTGATCGACCCGGACAACCCCCCGGGTGAGCCGGTGATCTCCACGTACCACGCCTTCGCGGGCCGTCTCCTGACCGACCACGGCCTGCGGATCGGCCTCGAACCCACCTCCCGTCTGCTCGCCGACGCCACCCGCTTCCAGCTGGCCGCGCGGGTGCTGCGCGAGGCGCACGGCCCCTACCCGGCGCTGACCCGCTCCTTCGCCGACCTGGTCAGCGACCTCCTCGCCCTCGACGCCGAGCTCGCCGAACACCTCGTACGCCCCGAGGACCTGCGCGCGTACGACGCCGACCTGCTGCGTGCGCTCCAGGGCGCCAAGCTCACCAACGAGGCCTTGCGCAAGGTGCCCGAGACGGCGGCCGCACGCCGTGAACTCGCCGACCTCGTCGTCCGTTACCGCGCCGCCAAACGCGAACGTGACCTGCTGGACTTCGGCGACCAGATCGCCCTGTCCGCCGAACTCGCCCGCATCCCCGAGGTGGGCCGCGTCCTGCGCGACGAGTTCCGGGTGGTGCTCCTGGACGAGTACCAGGACACCTCCGTGGCCCAGCGCATCCTCCTCGCCGGCCTGTTCGGCGGTGGCACCGGCCACCCCGTGACCGCGGTCGGCGACCCCTGCCAGGCGATCTACGGCTGGCGCGGCGCCTCCGTCGCCAACCTCGACGACTTCCCCGAGCACTTCGCCCACGCCGACGGCCGGCTCGCCACCCGTCAGGCGCTGAGCGAGAACCGCCGCAGCGGCGGCCGCCTCCTCGACCTCGCCAACAGCCTCGCCGCACCCCTGCGCGCCATGCACGCGGGCGTGGAGGCGCTGCGCCCGGCCCCCGGCGCCGAACGCGACGGCATGGTCCGCTGCGCCCTCCTGCCGACCCACGCCGAGGAGATCGACTGGCTCGCCGACTCGATCACGCACTTGGTGAACACGGGCAAGGCACCCGGCGAGATCGCCGTCCTGTGCCGTACGGCCACCGACTTCGCCGAGATCCAGGGCGCGCTCGTCGCCCGGGACGTCCCCGTCGAGGTCGTCGGCCTCTCCGGGCTGCTCCACCTGCCCGAGATCGCCGACCTGGTGGCGGTCTGCGAGGTTCTTCAGGACCCCGGCGCCAACGCCTCCTTGGTGCGTCTGCTGACCGGCCCGCGCTGGCGCATCGGCCCGCGCGACCTCGCCCTCCTGGGGCGGCGCGCCCGGCTGCTCGTGTCCCACGCGCGCGTGGACGGCGACGACGACCCCGACCGCCGGCTCGCCCAGGCCGTCGAGGGGGTCGACCCGTCCGAGGTGATATCGCTCGCGGACGCTCTCGACACGTTCCTGGAGACGCCGTTCGACGGCGACGGGGACCACGACGGGCTGCCCTTCTCGCCGGACGCGCGCGTGCGGTTCGCGCGCCTGGCCACCGAACTGCGCGACCTGCGCCGCTCCCTGTCCGACCCGCTGATGGACGTCCTGCACCGCGTCCTCGCCGTCACCGGCCTGGAAGTGGAGCTGTCGGCGTCCCCGCACGCCCTGGCCGCCCGGCGCCGCGAGACCCTGTCCAACTTCCTGGACGTCGCCGCCTCCTTCGCCGCCGGCGACAACGAGGCGAGCCTGCTCGCCTTCCTCGGCTTCCTGCGCACCGCCGCCCAGTACGAGAAGGGCCTCGACAACGCCCTCCCCGGCGGCGAGAACACCGTCAAGGTGCTCACCGCGCACAAGTCCAAGGGCCTCGAATGGGATGTGGTGGCCGTCCCCGGTCTGGTCACCGGCACCTTCCCCAGCACCCAGGGCCGCGAGAAGTGGACCGCCCAGGGCAAGGTGCTGCCGCACGAACTGCGCGGAGACACCGACACCCTCCCCGACGTCACCTCCTGGGACTCCCGCGGCCTGAAGGCCTTCCACGAGGACATGAAGGAGCACCAGCACACCGAGGAGCTCCGCCTCGGCTACGTCACCTTCACCCGCCCCCGCTCCCTCCTCCTCGGCTCCGGCCACTGGTGGGGCCCCACCCAGAAGAAACCCCGCGGGCCGTCCGACTTCCTGCAGGCCCTGTACGACCACTGCACGGCCGGACACGGCGAGATCGAAGCGTGGGCGGGCGAGCCCGCCGAGGACGAGCAGAACCCGGCCCTGCACCGGGAGACCGCCGACCAGGTGTGGCCCCTGCCCCTGGACGAGACGTCCATGGCCCGGCGCCGAGCGGCCGCCGAGACGGTCCTGTCCCACCTGGAACACCTCACCTCCCACGAGGACGGCCACCCCACGGCCACACACGACCCGGACATCCACGACGACCCGGACTGGCCCGTCCCACCGGACGACGACACGGCTCCCGAGGACGCTCTCTACGAAGGCGATCCCTACGAGGGGAACCCCTACGAAGGGGACGCCTACGAAGGGGACGCCTATGAAGGGGACCCCCACGAGGAGGACCCCTTCGTCGAGGAGGACTCGGCCGACTGGGACGCCTGGAGCGCGGACCGCCCGACCGTCCCGCACCAGGCCGTGCGACCTGACGCCACGGAGCCCCCTCGCACGGAACCCGCGCGCCCCCGCCCCACGGAGCCCCGGAGCGCTCGTCTCACCCTGGAGGAGGCCCGCACCATCGCCTCCTGGGACCGTGACCTCGACGCCCTCAGCGGCGAACTCGTGCGCGCCCGCGCGAGCGTCACCGACGTCCCCCTGCCCGCGTCGCTGACCGCGTCCCAGCTGATGCGCCTGGCCGCCGACCCGGACGGCCTCGCACAGGAACTGGCCCGCCCCATGCCTCGCCCGCCGCAGCCCGCGGCCCGCCGTGGCACCCGCTTCCACGCCTGGGTCGAGTCCCGCTTCGAGGCGCTGACGCTGCCCATGCTGGAGCCCGAGGAACTGCCCGGCGGCGAGGCCGAGATCGCCGACGAGCGCGACCTGGAAGCGCTCAAGGAGGCCTTCGAGCGCACCGACTACGCCCAGCGCACGCCCCACCGCGTCGAGACCCCCTTCCAGCTGGCGATCGCCGGCCGGGTGGTCCGCGGCCGTATCGACGCCGTCTACAAGGAAGGCGACGGTCCGGCGGCGACGTACGAGATCGTCGACTGGAAGACCAGCCGCACCCGCACCGCGGACCCGCTCCAGCTCGCCGTCTACCGGCTCGCCTGGGCCGAGCAGCAGGGCGTACCCCTGGAGTCGGTCACGGCGACCTTCCTCTACGTACGCACCGGAGAGGTCGTACGACCGGACGACCTGCCGGGCCGGGCCGCGCTGGAGCGACTGCTCCTGGAGGAGCCGGAGGGTGAGGAACCGCACGCCGGGGATGTCGGTGCGGGCCGATAGGCTCGTGACCATGAGCCAGCCCGTTGACAGTGCCGTCAGCGCCGTCCGTACGTACATCGAGCGGCACCGTGCCGCCTTTCTCGACGACCTCGCCGAGTGGCTGCGGATCCCGTCCGTGTCGGCCCAGCCCGACCACGCGACCGACGTACGCCGCAGCGCCGACTGGCTCGCCGCCAAGCTCCGGGAGACCGGCTTCCCGACCACCGAAGTGTGGGAGACCCCGGGCGCGCCCGCCGTCTTCGCCGAGTGGCCCTGTGACGACCCCGAGGCGCCCACGGTCCTTGTCTACGGCCATCACGACGTACAGCCCGCCGCCCGCGAGGACGGCTGGGACAGCGAGCCCTTCGAGCCCGTCGTCCGCGACAACCGCCTCTACGCGCGCGGGGCGGCCGACGACAAGGGCCAGGTGTTCTTCCACACACTCGGCGTCCGCGCCCACCTCGCCACCACCGGCCGCACCGCCCCGGCCGTGCACCTCAAGCTGCTGATCGAGGGTGAGGAGGAGTCCGGCTCCCCGCACTTCCGGGCGCTGGTCCAGGAGCACGCGCAAAGGCTCGCCGCCGACGCGGTGATCGTCTCCGACACCAGCATGTGGTCCGAGGACACCCCCACCGTGTGCACCGGCATGCGCGGCCTCGCCGAGTGCGAGATCCGGCTGTACGGCCCCGACCAGGACATCCACTCAGGCGCCTTCGGCGGCGCCGTCCCCAACCCGGCCACGGCCGCGGCCCGCCTCGTCGCCGCCCTGCACGACGAGCACGCGCGCGTGACGGTCCCCGGCTTCTACGACGGCATCGTCGAGCTCACCGACCGCGAACGCGCACTCTTCGCCGAGCTGCCCTTCGACGAGCAGGAGTGGCTGCGCACGGCCAAGTCGCACGCAACCCACGGCGAGGCCGGGCACACCACCCTGGAGCGCATCTGGGCCCGCCCCACCGCAGAGGTCAACGGCATCGGCGGCGGCTACCAGGGCCCCGGCAGCAAGACGATCGTCCCGTCCTCCGCCATGGTGAAGCTCTCCTTCCGGCTGGTCGCGGGCCAGGACCCCGACCACATCGAGAAGGCCGTCCGCGACTGGGCCGCCGAGCAGGTACCCGCGGGGATCCGGCAGGAGATCACCTTCACCGGGTCCACGCGCCCGTGCCTGACGCCGCTGGACCACCCGGCCCTGCAGTCCGTCGTCCGCGCCATGCGCCGAGCCTTCGACAAGCCCGTTGGCTTCACTCGTGTGGGCGGCTCGGGACCGGCCGCCGACCTCCAGGAGGTCCTCGGCGCACCCGTGCTCTTCCTCGGTATCTCGGTCCCGTCCGACGGCTGGCACGCCCCGAACGAGAAGGTCGAGCTGGACCTCCTCCTCAAGGGCGTCGAGACCACCGCGTACCTGTGGGGCGACCTCGCGGAGCACTGGCGCCATGCGCCCTGATCGTCCCGCGCCGTCCGGACCGGCGCGGCAAGCGGGGCACACTGGAAGGACCGTCCCGTACCGCCACGCCCTGCCGGACGCGGTCGCCTCCCGCCGTACGTCCCGCTGAACCGCCCGTGAAACACCCTTTCCATCGGGGGAGTTGGAAGCACTCGTGACCACCTGGACCGACCACACCGCCGACCGCCCCATCTCGCTCACCGCCCCGAGCGGCATCGACCGGGCCGCCCACCACCGGCTCGACGAGGCCTGGCTCGCGGCGGCGTGGAGCCACCCCACCACCCGCTGCTTCGTGGTCTCCGGCGGCCAGGTCCTCATCGACGAGACGGCCGACGGCCGTACCGAGCTCGTCATGACCCCGTCCTTCGAAGCGCCCCTCACCGAGGCACACCGCTACTTCCTCGGCATCGACGAGGACGGCGTGCGCTACTTCGCCCTCCAGAAGGACGCGCTGCCCGGCCGCATCGACCAGTCGGCGCGCGCCGCGGGGCTGCGTGAGGCCGGTCTGCTCCTGTCGCCTCGCGAGGCCGGACTGATGGTGCATGCGGTCGGCCTGGAGAACTGGCAGCGCACACACCGTTTCTGCTCCCGCTGCGGCGAGCGCACGATCATCGCGGCGGCCGGTCACATCCGCCGCTGCCAGGCCTGCGGCGCCGAGCACTACCCGCGCACCGACCCCGCCGTGATCATGGCCGTCACGGACGAGGACGACCGCATCCTGCTGGGCCGTCAGGTTCACTGGCCGGAAGGCCGTTTCTCGACGCTCGCCGGCTTCGTCGAACCCGGCGAGTCCATCGAGCAGTCGGTGCGCCGCGAGGTCTTCGAGGAGGCGGGCATCACCATCGGGCAGGTCGAGTACGTCGCCAGCCAGCCCTGGCCCTTCCCGTCCAGCCTCATGCTGGGCTTCATGGCCCGCGCCACCTCGACCGACATCGACGTCGACGGCGACGAGATCCACGAGGCCCGCTGGTTCTCCCGCGACGAACTGGGCGCCGCCTTCGAGTCCGGCGAGGTGCTCCCGCCGTACGGCATCTCGATCGCGGCCCGCCTGATCGAGCTCTGGTACGGCAAGCCGCTGCCGACGAGGACTTTCGTCTGAGGCACGGGACATGCCTGACCCGTACTGGAACCACAACGTCCACTACCACCCGGTGGTGCTCGCCGCCGTGCCGGACGGCTGCGGCGCGGCCCTCGACGTCGGCTGCGGCGACGGGCTGCTCGCGCGCAAGCTCGCGGCCAGGGCGGAATCCGTCACCGGCGTGGACCGCTCGCCGAAGATGATCGCCCTCGCGCGCGGCAGCGCGCGGGAGCTCGCCAACGTGACGTTCCTCGAAGGGGACTTCCTGCACGACCCGCGCCTGTCCGAGGAGTCCTACGGCTTCGTGAGCGCGGTCGCCGTCGTCCAACACTCCCAGTTCGAGCACGCGGTGGGACGGCTGGTACGGCTCCTGACTCCGGGTGGGCGGTGGTGATCGTAGGGCTGGCGCGCGACCGGGCACCGCTCGACCGGGTGGTCGGCTCATTCGGTGTGCCGGTGAACCTGGTCCACCGCTTCCGCCGGGGCGAGGGCGGACCGGCGGGCATGCCGATGGAGGACTCGGCGATGTCCTGGAGCGAAGTCCGGCAGGCCGCGCACCGTCTCCTGCCCGGCGCCCGCTTCCGGCGCAGACTGTTGTGGCGCTACACGCTGGTGTGGGACAAACCACAAGAAGGCGGCCCCTGAAACCCGTCAGGGACCGCCTTCCGGCCATCACGCCCGAGTGGCCGTTACGCGCCGATCTTCTGCTTGACCTGAGCCAGCGAAGGGTTCGTGAGCGTCGAGCCGTCCGGGAAGAGCACGGTCGGAACCGTCTGGTTTCCGCCATTCGCCTTCTCGACGAACGCGGCGGAATCCGGGTCCTGCTCGATGTTGATCTCGTTGTACGCGATGCCCTCGCGGTCCATCTGGCTCTTCAGCCGACGGCAGTAGCCGCACCACGTCGTGCTGTACATCGTCACAGTGCCCGGCATGTCTCTCGTGCTCCTTCGGCGGTCGGGGGATGTGCGCTCGCAGTGAGGGAACGTACTTGAAAGGGCCACCATTCCCAGCGGCCGGGTTCCGCCCGACGTGACGCCTGCCGCATTAGTACGACTACGAGGGTCTGCCTGTGGACAACCGGCTCGTCCGTCTCCGCCGACCTGGCAGCATGGCCGTGTGACAGCAGCAACGCACTCCCCGCTCTTCCCACAGACACCGGGCTCTGCCGACGCGGTGCTCGAAGGGCTCGACCCCGAGCAGCGCGAGGTGGCCACCGCCCTGCACGGCCCGGTGTGCGTGCTCGCCGGCGCCGGCACGGGCAAGACACGGGCGATCACCCACCGCATCGCCTACGGGGTGCGAGCCGGGATCCTCCAGCCCTCCAGCGTGCTGGCCGTCACCTTCACCAACCGTGCCGCCGGCGAGATGCGTGGCCGGCTGCGCCAGCTCGGCGCCGCCGGCGTCCAGGCCCGCACCTTCCACTCGGCCGCCCTGCGCCAACTCCAGTACTTCTGGCCGAAAGCCGTCGGTGGCTCCATGCCCCGGCTGGTCGACCGCAAGATCCAACTCGTCGCCGACGCTGCCGCCGCCTGCCGCATCCGCCTCGACCGGGGCGAGCTTCGGGACGTCACCGGCGAGATCGAATGGTCCAAGGTCACCCAGACCGTCCCCGCCGACTACGCGCCCGCGGCCGCCAAGTCCGGCCGCGAGTCCCCCCGCGACCCCGCGGAGATCGCCCAGATCTACTCCGCCTACGAGGACCTCAAGCGGGCCCGCGGGGTCATCGACTTCGAGGACGTCCTGCTGCTGACCGTCGCCGTCCTCCAGGACCGGAACGACATCGCCGAGCAGGTCCGCTCCCAGTACCAGCACTTCGTGGTCGACGAGTACCAGGACGTCAGCCCTCTCCAGCAGCGCCTGCTGGAGCTGTGGCTCGGCGAGCGGGAGAACCTGTGCGTCGTCGGCGACGCCAGCCAGACGATCTACTCGTTCACAGGAGCAACTCCCGACCATCTGCTCGACTTCCGCACCCGCCATCCCGGCGCCACCGTCGTCAAACTGGTCCGCGACTACCGCTCCACTCCGCAGGTGGTCCACCTCGCCAACGGCCTGCTCTCCCAGGCCCGGGGCCGCGCCGCCGACCACCGACTGGAACTGGTCTCCCAGCGCGCCGCCGGGCCCGAGCCCGTCCACAGCGAGTACACCGACGAGCCCGCCGAGGCGGAAGGCGCCGCCCGCCGCATCCGCGAGCTCATCGACGCGGGCTGCCGGGCCAGCGAGATCGCCATCCTGTTCCGCACGAACTCCCAGTCCGAGACCTACGAACAGGCCCTGGCCGACGCCGGAGTGCCCTACCAGGTGCGCGGTGCGGAGCGGTTCTTCGACCGCCCCGAGGTGCGCAAGGCGGGCGTCGCGCTGCGCGGCGCGGCCCGCTTCGGCGGCAACGACTCCCTTCTCGACGACGCCGTCGACCTGCCCTCCCAGGTGCGGGCCGTGCTCTCGGGCGAGGGCTGGACCACCCAGCCGCCGGCCGGCTCCGGGGCCGTCCGAGAGCGCTGGGAGTCGCTGGCCGCCCTGGTGAACCTCGCGCAGGACTTCGCCGCCTCCAGGGCCGGCGCCACCTTGAGCGACCTGGTGGCCGAGCTCGACGAGCGGGCCGGCGTCCAGCACGCCCCGACCGTCGAAGGCGTCACGCTCGCCTCCCTGCACTCGGCCAAGGGACTGGAGTGGGACGTCGTCTTCCTGGTCGGTGTCGCCGAGGGCATGATGCCGATCACCTACGCAAAGACCGACGAGCAGATCGAGGAGGAGCGCCGCCTCCTCTATGTCGGCGTCACCCGCGCAAGAGAGCGCCTGTACGTCTCCTGGGCGCTGTCCCGTTCGCCCGGCGGCCGCCCGAGCCGCAGACCCAGCCGCTTCCTCGACGGCCTGCGCCCAGGCTCGGCCGGTACCGCCGGGCGCAGTGCCGCGGTCGGCTCCGGGGGCGTCGAGCGCGGCTTCACCACCAGCAGGGCCGGCGCCGTCCCGCGACGCACCCAGCGCACCCCGGCGCGCTGCCGGGTGTGCGGGCGCACGCTCACCGATGCAGGTGAGCTGAAGCTGATGCGCTGCGAGGACTGCCCTTCGGACATGGACGAGGGGCTCTACGAGCGGTTGCGCGAGTGGCGTGCGGTCCAGGCGCAGCGCAGCGGGCAGCCCGCCTTCTGCGTCTTCACCGACAAAACGCTGATCGCGATCGCCGAGGCCGTCCCCGACGACGACGGGGAACTCGCGCGGATCCCCGGGGTCGGGGCGCGAAAGCTCAACCGCTACGGAGCCGATGTTCTGGCGATCTGCGCAGGCCAGGACCTCGGGGGAGAAGAAGTTGAGGGCTGACGCGAACTCGTCGAGAAAATAGTTTGCGCATGCCCCAGCAATCCCCATAGGTTCGTAGCCACGGGAACGGAGGCCTTCTCGAAGGCCCCGCTTTCGTGCTGTACTTGCATATCCGTCGGACTGGTTCACCCCGGTCCCTCTAGACGCCGAGAGGAGGCGATTCCAGTGATCAGCATCAACTTCAGCTCCATCAGCACCGCCAAAGTGACCGATCGCTCGGTCGTCTCCACGTGCATCCTCGGCGCCTCGAACCCGGGCACCGGTCTGTCCGGCATTCGTGCCGTCCGCCCGGCGTCCTCCCTGTCTCTCGCGGACCTTCCCGTCCGGGAGCGCAATGAGCGACCGACCAAGGCACTGGAAGCAGTAAAGGCACAGGCGCATGTCTATGCCTTTGCGCCCGCCGGTGCCGGAAGCCGGAAGCAGACGACGCAGCACCACCTGATGTGGGCCTTCCGTGGGCCAGAACCCTGGAGTGATCCAGCCTGATCGTCGATCAGGCCGGCGCCTTCAGGGCCGCGGAACCCCATCCGGGATCCGCGGCCCTTCTGTTTGTCCCCGAACGGGGATGACGGAGCGAAGGGGCCTCGGGACAAGAAAAGAACCCGGTACCAGCCGCCACTCGGCCCAACAGGGCCGAAACGACAGACGAGGAAGACGAACCGTGCAACTCGAAGCGCACGCCCCGTCCGTACCGCCTTCCGAAACGATCCCCCCGCCCGGCCTCACGGAGGACTCTCCCTTGATCCCCCTCACCGCGCTCACCGCGCTCGACGACGCCATCGAGAACCTCGGCGTACCCGTCCCCTGCCGTTCGTACGACCCGGAGGTCTTCTTCGCGGAGTCGCCGGCGGACGTCGAGTACGCCAAGTCCCTCTGCCGGACCTGCCCGCTGGTCGAGGCCTGCCTCGCCGGTGCCAAGGAGCGGCGTGAGCCCTGGGGCGTCTGGGGCGGCGAGCTGTTCGTCCAGGGTGTCGTCGTTGCCCGGAAGCGGCCGCGTGGCCGCCCGCGCAAGAACCCGGTCTCGGCATGAACACTGCAGGAACGATCGACCGTCCTTTCACGCACGACCCCAAGAAGCAGGCCCCGATGAAGCCGTCCACCAACGAGCCCGCAGGCATCGCGCCTGAAGACTTCACCACCAGTGGTGCGATCGACTCGCGCCAGAACAGGACCCGAGAGATGCAACTCATCCCAGAAGCCCTCGCTCGCGCGCATATGCACGAGCGACTGCATGAGGCCGAGCAGGAACGCCGGGCCGTGCGCCTGGTCTCCGCTCGCCGGATGCAGCGCCGGGCGGAGCGCGCCTCGCTGCGCGCTCGCCGTGCGCTCGCCCTGGCCGTCATGCAGTAATCCCGAACACACCTGAAGCGGTGGCCTCCCGATAAGGGAGGCGGAGCTCCCCCAGCGGGGGGCGGGGCGGCCGAACGGA